>JAPUIL010000548.1 GCA_027297085.1 Verrucomicrobiota bacterium
CGTATTTCGATCGTATTCTGAAAGGTACAAGCAGGTGGCGACTGAACGAATACAGAATTTGCGCCATAAGCATTGCAACGAGCAACGGATAGCGTCCCTGATCCAGCACATCAAATGCTAGCAACGCCAAAAAGAAACCAATCGCAAGCAACGCTAGCAGCATCTTCACGAGCGTTGTACGCACAGTCAGCTCAGACAATTGGTGCTGTGCAAGTGCCGCATCTCGGGTTAGCTTTAGCTCAAGCCCATAGTCCACAATCAAGGCGAGTAAAGTGCCTGCGACCAGGGAATACGTAAAATCGGAGAATCCGGAGACACCCAACACGCGAGAGATGGCAATGACAACAAAGAGGGCCGTCAATCCTCTGAAAGACACAGAAAGAATTGACAACAATAAGCGACGATCCGCGATGATCCCCAAGATCGGTTCGTTAGAAGTATTACCTGGCGTCATCCAGCAGAATCTTTATTAGGCACTCTGCAACAAGAATTCGTATACGCGTCTGGAAGACTGAAAGTCCTGGTGTGTGTTAAATCGATTGCAAACCTCTCTTCTTCTTCCCTTATATGTATCGACACCCGCACAAATTTTTTCAAGTTCCTCGAGAATGCTCGGCCAATCTTCGCACCTGGGTCCAGGAGTCACATCTTCATATCGAAAATATAGCGTTCGGTCAGATCTTAGGTAATCGTCTATGTCGAATGGAGAGAAAATTATTGGTCTTTTTGTTAGCAAAAAGTCCAGATAAATACTCGAATAGTCAGTAATCAGTATGGCTGTCTCCTGAAGTAGCTGATAGGCATCTTCGCCAGGATCGACGAGCGTAATATTCTGACACTCATCAAGCGATAAATTGCAACCAATTGAAAAGGGGTGAAGCTTGATCTTGAGTTTCATGCCCCGCCGATTGAGCCAGCTGTCGATTTCAGATTCACGGAAGCTACGGAAAAGGAAATTCTCCTGGGCCTTGCCGAAATTTCTGTGCGTGGGAAGATACGTAATGCTGTTCAGCGGCTCACGTGTCTTTTTCAATACGTCGGAACGAGGATACCCGAGCTCAACGATTTGTTTTGTATTTGGATAAGCTGTTCTAAGACATTCGGATACCGCTGGTGCCGCGGATAACTGAATATCGTACTGATTGTACTTACGGGTCAACAGCAGGCGTTTAAGAACACTTCTCCAGGGTCGGTGGCGCTTTTCGTCATCCGCAGATATCCGCTTCAACGGCGAGCCATGATACAACTGCACTAATCTTTTCGGCGCCAAAAGTCCCTTGTGGATATCCAGAATGTCTACAGAAATTACGGCCGTGTGCGCTCGCATGATTAGGAAAACTCCTCTCAAGGAGTTTGGATGGTAGGCCTCGATGCCTTTAGCACGAAGTTCCATCTGAATCTTTGCGTTTCGCGTAATCCAGACACATCTTGGCGCTGATGACTGGCGCAATGCATATTCGAACAGATATTTGCTGTTGTCCCGATAAGTTTTCCCAAGCCATTCACCGAATATCCAAAGATTCTTGTCTTTCGGCATCAGGAGAGAGATGTACCAACCTGGTGTCCAGACCAAAACGCTGAGAAGTTTTTGCACCTCTAATTGTCTCCCTGCCGATATTCAATGCATCGAAAATTGCGAGTAACGAATCCCCTACAAAGCCGGGGGCTTTCAATTGTGAGCCGCTCAAAGCGGCTTTACGGGATCGCTACGCGATCCCTTGCGTCCCCTGAAGGGGACAACATTTACATCAGATTTATCTGATCGATGCGCCGATCTTCGTGCTCCTGATGGCGAATGTACTCCCGGATCAATTCTTCGTCCCGACCTACCGTCGATACAAAATAACCCCGGGCCCAGAAGTGCTGCCCTACAAAATTCCGCTTCCTCTCCATGTAACGCCTGGCTATGTGGATCGCACTTTTCCCCTTGATGTAGTCTATCACCTGCGACACCGCATACTTCGGCGGGATCGATATCAGCATATGCACGTGATCCGGCTGCAAGTGTCCCTCCTCTATGCGGCTCTCGTTCTGCTCTGCCAGTCGTCTCAGTCCATCTCCCAGCTGCCGACGTATCTCTCCGAATATTGCTTTCCTCCGGTACTTCGGAATGAACGCAACATGATACTTACACTCCCACCGGCTGTGACTTAAACTACCTACTTGTCTCATGGTTTCTCCTTAGCGCGCTGCTTCGCGGCTCACGCTTTGGAGTTCCTATGGGATTTCCGGAATTGTCAAACGATTGCTGCTTGCCCGGCAAAGCCGGGGGGCCTCCTTTTTTTACTAGTCCAGCATGCTGCCTCTGTCATGGACAATCTCACCGGTCTTTATCAGACAAAGCAAGCGTGTACGGCCGAGATTCTGTCATAACTCGTCAAACTTTGGAGCCGATGGGACAACAGACTGCATCATGAGCACCTCGATTGGATCAAGAAATTCGGATCCACAACCGCATGCGATTCTGCACCAGTCTTATCAACACAGTATTTTAACTCATGCCAGCCGACGGCATCCAAATGACATATGTTCAGCTCGGTAAGTCCCACCACTACACTATTTGCGCTCTCTGGTACTTTTCCGTTTCGTCATCCACACTTGGGGAAATACGGGCCAAGAGTGACACCGTCCGCATATGGGTCGTCAAATCGAACGTCGCGTAATAATGCGCTGAGACACGCAGGGTAATCTGTGATTAAAGCGTCAGGTTCCAGTGGAAGAAGTTCTTCTACTTCGCTGGCCCGGTTAACGACCCAGAACATCACTGTTAGGCCGGAATCCCTTGCCATCTGAGCGCAGGGAGCGAGATGCGATGGATTAGAGCGTGATGCCTCGATCGAAATTCCGTTAATTCCACGTGAAATCGCATCCAGAACGGCCTCCTCACACGAAGCCGAACCGGTAGAAAACCAGGTGACAATTGTTGAAACTTCCGGCCACAGTGCTTCTATCCCGGAAAGTGAATTGACATTGCTGGAATTGATCCAGAGCCGATCATCTCTGAATTCCGTTCTAAGGTGGTTAATCAGAGTAACTACCGCATCGTCGAGCGAAGAATGGCTACTACCATCGCTTTCGAACTTGAGTTCTATCATTAGTCGAATGCCGCTGCTCGAGACAGAGTCCAACACATCAGACAGCAGTGGAATTGTGATTCCTACACCTCGGAAGTAGGCCGGACCGAAACCGACTGAAAAGCTATCTGCTGCTGGGCGCCATTTATAACCGGCATCGCAGACCTCTCGAACCGCTGCATCTGCCTCTGACGATTTTGTTGAACAGTTTGTTGTTCTTTCTAATGTAAAGTCGTGCAAGACAATGATCTCGTTTCCCCTCACCTGAACATCCAGTTCCAATATATCGGCTTCGAGCCGAAGACCGTTCTCGATCGCGGTAAGAGTGTTCTCTGGGGCATATGCCATGCCGCCTCGATGCGCCACGATCATCACTGGTCGTAGAATCTGATCAGTGGGAATTGCGTCGGGATAAACCGTTATCTCCAATTCGCTACAGGCGGTAAGGAAGAGCATTGTGGCTACGATGAAATAGGCTCCAGCCATCGCCTCACGACCATCACTAACAGCAATTTCTGTGGGCGATGTGGCCGAGCCATTTGGTGTATGTTTAGACATCACAAACCACAACTCATACAACTAAACGCAAATCCAAGACCAAGGCGGATCATTAAGGGGCCATAATGGAGGACGTACTGGATCTCCGAAAAATATGGGTGTTGATGAATCAAAATTCCCTGTTGTCTTCCACAAATGGCATCGTCTCACCGAATTTCATTACACGCAAAAGATTTTTGGCTTGCCCCCTCATATTTAAACCGCTCATCATGTCAGGGTTTCTTGATCTATAATGTGGGCCATAAGGATTTCAAAGCCGAGCGCCTAATCAAGATGAGCGACGCTACTTCGGGTGATCACAAAGAGTGAAATTTATCTAGATGAAGCAGCAATTCAATCATATAGTGGCAACCGGCCTAGCGACAGTTATCTGGATCGTATTCTCCGTCAGTCTATTAATTGGTTTTGACGGCGTTCTAAATTGGGTGACGATCACTCTCTTATTTTTGTTCGTATATGCGAGCATTATGCTGTGGAAAACAGTTTTCGATCGGCGCGTCGCGCCACTCGAGTTAATGTTTTGGTTATTTCACACAAACTTCTTTCTCCTGCCGGCATTGTCGCAATCGTACTATGGTACATTTTTTTGGGGATCGTACGCCTCCTATAAGGAAGGGGCTTTACTTTATGCGTGCGTTCTTATCATTGTCGGGATTTTATCGTTCAAAATTGGTGGGAGCCTTGGCCATGTCGGTTTGCGAACAGAAAGCAGCGTAAGAAATAAAGCGCAATTATTCACGGCGCCGTTAGAACAGTCTTGGTTGTCATCGCTCTTTTTGGTCGCAATCTTGGGTGGATTGGTTATTTTAATTTCGATACTTGGCGTGGAGTTTTTCAC
>JAPUIL010000549.1 GCA_027297085.1 Verrucomicrobiota bacterium
GAAAGGGGTCAAACGCAAAACATTAACATTGACCTGAACCACCGCTAAAGTTTTCGTCTTTACATGCCAAGAAAACAGCGGGTGGAGTTTGCTGGAGCAGTTTACCACATCATAAGCCGTGGTAACTATCGAAAGGATCTGTTCACTGAAAAACCCCCACCTCGGCGGCGGCTGCGCCGCTAAAAAGCAATTTACTATAAGTAAGAGATACATCGGGATCATCGGTCACAATCAAGAGAGGATCAACCATAGCCAAATTAAACTTAATGAATTCCGTGGCGTGGACTCAGGCAATGATTCAGACCATCCCATTCTCTATGATTTGAAAAAATTACGAGAGTCCTCAGAGTTTATTTATACTACCCAAACAATGGGTTCGAACACTATGATGACCAGCGCTTTTTTCCACGGAATAGCTGAAAACCTCCAAGACTTCCTCGCCGTTCTGGAGGAATACGAATAGTCGCCGTTTTTCAATTAAGGCTCCGTGCCCATCCCCCGTTCCTTGAGCTCCGAGTCGATGAGGAACGAAATTCTTTCTTTAATTCGTCTCCAGTTCTTTGTTCACTAAATCGAGGATCTGCTCGATATCCTCCATAACATAGCCTAGCTCACCTGCGTACACGTATGCCGATTGCCGAGCCTGTCGAGCGAGCCCCATTACATATTCGTCGGACCTTATTTTCTTGAGTGTCTCGGGGGCTGGTTGGTTTAAAAACTGAGATTTGGCTGCTCTCATGGGGTGTCCTCGTAAGGAGCTCCATGGACCTCCATATTTGGTCAGAGCCTCCAATAGCTTTATGCTAAATTCTCTTATAATAGCTTCGCTGCTTTCGGCATCTTTCGAGGTACTAAGAAACGAAGTAATGGCCCGCTGTAGTTCCACGTTGCTCAAAATATCCAAATTTCCCGCCCCAATCAAGGAGTCCACTGTTCCTCTCACGGGATCGAAAGTTCGCCTAGGGTTAAGGGAGCGGAGGAACAGACGCACTTCGTCGGCGCTCAGAGCTAACATTTCATCATCGCTCATTGATTGAAGCTGAACAAACCGATTTTCTTGGGCTTCCGTTGCATTAACGACGCTTACCAGTTCTTGTTTGTTTGCTAGGAATTCATCATTCAGGGAAAGCAAAATATTGCGTTCTTCCGTCCAGTTTTTTCGGTTCTCCCACCATGCATTTATGGTAAACGCCAACAGAATACCCACCATGATCAGCACGATCTCCCCCAATGCATACGCCAGGTAGGTCCTCGCCTTGCCAGGTAGGAAGAAGGATTTGCGGAGCTTGCGAAAGATGAAGAGCATGGGGTTAGTTGGCTAGTTCGGCTTCGATTTCGACGATCAGTTCGGTGGTATCTTCCTGGATCAATGTCCAATTGATTTCCAGAATCAAGGTTCGATTTAGGGCTGCGGTTACGTGTTGGTTCAGTTCCGAATTGAGAACCGCTTTAGCGAGGGCCGCATACTCAGCTTCGCTTAATCCTTCCTTGACTTCGTCCTCGGACAACCCCCACCTCGGCGGCTGCGCCGCTAAACCGAACGAAGTGACATGATCCAAAGCAAATTCCTCTACGTCTCTGCGCGAGTCAATTTATCTCTCACCCTTTTCACTTTCCCACTCCCTAAGTAAGTCACTATAAATTTCTCTGGCGTCCTTGATCCGTTTTATCAATGCCGGAGCCTGATTTCCCAACGTCCGTTGCTCTTCAGCACTACCCAACGAGTTGAAATAGGCATCGCGATAATCCTGGTCCGTGAAAGAAAACCATTCATCGGGGATCGCATGCTTCTGGCCTCCGTCACGGCTCATAGCCAAATGTAAGTAGGCGACTGGAGTTCGTAGATGGTTGTAGGTGAGGATTATTTTGTGGGCCTTACCGGGCTGCAGCCGTATAGCCGTCTCCCCTTCTCCTCGGTCGCGGAGGCCAATCAATACTCTGTCATCAATTGCCAACGTCGAGGCTCCCGACGATTTCAAGTAAAGCAAATCGGGCGAGGCTTGATTCTCAGGAATGGTCAGAACTCCTTGCCAACGGGCGGACCAAGAACTTCGCTTCGGACGGTTGTTTCCCCACGTTTTTTCGGAACTGTCATAAAAATCCATACCTTTGGCTCGCACCAGATCCGGTCGGGCGTACCAGGCTCCAATTAAGGATCCCGTGCCGTGTTCGGTATCCATGCCTTTCGGGTTAGCAATGTTGCTAGCCAGGATTTCCAATTCATTCAGACTCTCAAGACTACGATCAATCAATGCCGGCACCTGGGCATGTTTCCAGAAACGAAAATTCGGTCGCTTCAAATAAATAGGCGTAGTATGCGCGGCGGATCCATCATCCGCATAGGCTCTGGCAGCTAGCCAGCAACCCGGTCCCGGGTCGATTTCAAAAACCAGTTCCAGCTCGCTTGATGACGATCCCGTGGACTTGGCAGTTTGAATTACTTCGCCCAGACGAACGACTTCCAAACGAACAGGCTTGAACCGGTTCGGATGTCCCCACGCGCGTGCTTTAACAAGGACGCTTTTGGTCCCCGTATTCAGGTCAATCTGGTCTCCCGGGAGAGAATCATCGACCGAGAACTCGATCATTGGACCATTGGTTACAAAAGTTCTCCCCTCTTCGAGGGCATTGAACCATGCGTCCGCAGAAAAAGGCAACTCTCCCAAATGCGCATAAACCCGAACTTCGCCGACCGTGCCTCCCCAGGGAACATCTGAACCGGCGGAGGCAGTTACTTTTTCACCCAAATTCAGGAAATGGTAGTAAAGCTCGGTTCCCAAATGATGAAACTGTAGCAGTTCCACAAAATCAACTTTTCCTTTGGGAATATTCAGACTGAGGTCGCGTTCGATATTAAACAGGCCCCGGTTTACATGTGCGTATCCGTAAAGTCCTCCTAATTCGTTAACTGTGTCGTAGACCCAATCGTGCAGGTAATACTTGGATGTGTCCCTCACAGGTTCGGAGATATTCAAGGCGATGGTGTGACCGAGATGGGCGATTCGTGGATCCTCCTGGCCGGGAACTAACACGGTATTCCTCAATTGGGTACGGCTGGATTTGCCGAAGGCTCGTTGTTGGAAAAAGGTTCGTTCATGATCTCCCATCTCCAGAATATTGAGCAAATGTGTATCTTCCGCTTGAGCCCAGACGAGCAAACGTTCGGCATCTGCATCGCTTTGAATTTGCATGTGCACATGATCGTCCCCCGAATACCAGCCTCGATCTGCCATATGGACCCAGCGTTTCGGTCGGTAGATTTTTTTCGTTGTTGATCCAGCCTTAACAGAAACGGTGTCAACCACGGTAAGATGTTCGATTCCCCTAAGAATTGTGATTCTCCAATCACCCGGAGGCAGGGCCATGTCGAAAGGTCCTGAGCAGACCCAATAATGGCCAGGCTCCATTCCGGGATATGATACCGTACGACTTCCATGCAATTGTTCACGAGTTCGTGCTTGAGAATCGAATTGCGAAGTAAAATCGACCGTCCTGCCTGGTGGCCGGGTACTGCCGTCAAAGAGCCATTGCAGCTGAACCATTGCCGGGGTTGGTTGGCCAGAATCGTCCGACAATATTTCAATTTTCAGCCGACCAGTCGGCGGAGCGGTTATCCGGATAGGAATGGTCCGGGCAACCGTTGATCCTGGATCAAGGGAAACATACCAACGTGTCGTTCCATCCGGAACGTGGCTCAGGCTTAGCAAAGCCCAGGTAGTCCCCGAAGAGGCCACCGGCACAGTGACCGTTTTCTCGGACATCGAAAGGTCCAACGGCACAACCTTATAACTCGTGGGACCGGTTCCATTCAGAACTTTAAACAAAACGCCGCCGCGATCTCCCGGCAGACGAAAAGCGGGTCCAGAGATTGATACAGAGGAATCGGACTTCTCTAAATCGATAGTCGCGACTGCTTCCACGGACTCCAGGAGCTCATGAAACTTCTCTTTGGGAATTTCACCATCCAGCCTTTGTTCGCCCTTCCTTAACTCTCCATTCAGCCACTCTCGCTGGTTCTCTTTCAAAAGGTAGGGATGATTGTGTAAGATCGTTGACGCCAGAGACAAGGACCCCAAAGGCGGTGCTTCGATTGTGTGGTCAGTATGGGCTAAACACCAGAGAGCTGGGCACAATAAACAGAAGGCTCGGAAAAGAAAGGAGAAGAAACGAGAAGTCATGGGGTATAAATTAATCCATAGGGTTCTATGACGATTAATCGGAATTAGAAAGCCCCATATTTCGGTTCGTTGTTTAGAATGATTTGATTACCAATGATCTGACGGCTGCCAAATTGGGGAACCCGTATACAGCTCTCCTATAGCATAACGGGGATTAGGGGTGGCAGCAGAATTCAGGATGCCTGTTATTTTTTCAACCACATCTGGATGCTCGTTTGAAAGATCACGGGTCTCGCCACAACCCCCACCTCGGCGGCTGCGCCGCTAAAAAGCAAATTCCTATCAGTAAGCGTTTATGCTCGCCGAGTTTGAATCCGCCACCTGCCAATAGGATGGGGAGGTCGGTGTTTACGTGAGCATTACCATTGCCCATTCCGCTTCCAAATAATATCATCGAATTGTCAAATAACGTGCCGTTCGAGTCCGGCTCGCGAATAGATTTCAGCTTGTCCAAAAAGCGGGCGAGTTGCTGCATTTGGTAAAGTTCGATCTCTACAAGCTTTTCAACCGTTTCCGGTTTTTTGCCGTGATGCGAGAGGGAGTGATAGCCAGAACTAAAACCGAAAAATGAGGTATCGAATCCTGTGCCCGCCATTTCGAACGAAGCCACTCGGGTCGAATCAGTTTTTAAGGCAATGGCTATGAGATCATATAACACCGGTATGTCTTCCACCAGACTACGGTCTTCGGGCATCGTAAACGGAGCGTTCGGTTTGGGGACTTTCGACCATCGTTTGTCTAGTTCGAGATTTGTTTCAACATCACGAACTGATGAAAAATACTCGTCCAGCTTCTCTTTGTCCTGACCGCTTAGACGACGTTCCAGGCTCTTGGCCTCTTCGCCGACCGCATCGAGAATGATTGATAGTAAGCAGTACTTTCTCTATTAGCTCATAAAAATTTCGGACTTATGGTCTTTCCCAGATCGGGGAGTAGTGCTAAATTACTACATTATCAAAGCGCCTTTTATATTCCTCCTGTCCATTCTTCGTTTACAAGTGAGGGTGGACATCATGGAGTCGGGTGTGGCGATTACGGTAGGTCAGGGTAGGAGAACTAGAACTCCTGAGACTGGTATAACTGCATGGTATTTTAATGATGCTCTGGAATGTCTAATGCATCAATTCCTATGAGGAATCCTCCAAGAATCTTATTTCTTACGCGCGAATGCCCAGTCGAAGTGGGTAGTGGCGGCCAGATAAGGAGCTATCATATTTGCAAAGCGCTTTCGGAAACGGGAATAGTCAAAGTGGTCGTCGCCAGCCAATGGTCATTGAAGGAAGATGACCTTGAATGTGTTCGTAACGAGTTTGATCTTGTTGCTTCGGTCAAGCTGAAGCGAAGCCGCTCACGGGGTCTTGTTGGAAGATTGATCCACGAGTTCGATTCCTTCGCAACAAATACCTATGGGGTTGAGGCTGATGAAGGCGATCGCTCCAAGGTCAAGGAACTCATAAGTCAGCACGACCTCATTTGGTTTCATACCCTGTTTGTGTGCAATAGTTTTGGTATTCGTTCCCATTCCAATTCAGTTCTCGATGTGGACGACCTCCAAAGTCAGATTCAGCTCACTTCATTGAGTCTGGCTAAGGGGAGTCTGAACCGCTTGAACCTTCGGCGCAGGTGGCTATTATGGCGACGTCGGGAGAAACGGTTGCTTGCTCGCTTTTGCTCGCTCTGTGTTTGCAGTGAGGAAGATCGTAGAACACTCGGAGGCGGCGAACGAATACACGTCATTCCGAATGGATTCGATCCTCCTCAGCATGAGCTAAAAAAGTCTCCGGCCTTCCCTCAGCGAATCGGATTCATTGGCACCTTCCGCTATGCTCCAAATTTCGATGGAGTGAATTGGTTTATTAAAGAGGTTTGGCCTCAAGTTAAAAGAGAGAATCCATCAGTCCGGCTACGATTGGTGGGAAGTGGTAGTGAGTTGACGGACGGACTGGACGTTGACGGCTTGGGTTGGATCGATGATCCATCAGAGGAGATCGCAACCTGGTCTTTCATGATTGTGCCTGTCCTTATCGGTGGAGGAACGCGAATCAAGATTGCCGAGGCCTTCAGCAGAGCTTGTCCGATTGTCTCAACTCACTTGGGTGCCTTCGGTTACGAATTGGTCAACGGCGAAGAAGCTCTTCTAGCCACCGAGGCCACTCATTTTGCAAATGCGTGTGTGAAACTTCTTGGCGACCAAGATTTACAGGTAAAGCTTGCCCAACGAGGATGGGAACGATTTCAGGGCCAGTTAGAATGGAAGACTATAAGGAAGCGGGTGCAGCAGGTGTTGCAGTCAACCAAACCCATGAGCTCATAATTTGATCGATGACATGGGCTGGAAGGATCTCGACTGCACTGGAAGTGAATACTACCGGACTCCTCATATCGATGGATTGGCCGCTCAGGGAATCCGGTTTGAAAACGCTTACCCCTGTGCGCCGGTTTGTAGTCCCTCTCGTGGGGCAATTTTATCCGGTAAGTTTCCGGGTCGCACAGCCTTCACCAATGTGTTCGGTCAAAACTTGACTATTAGTAACCTATGTTACAAAACCCCCACCTCCGCGGCTGCGCCGCTAAAAAGCAATTTCCTATCTGTAATTGGCCTTCCGGCATGGCTACGGGTAGGCCGCGCCGGTGTGTTCCTTACCCCTATATGAGGTAAGGGTATACATCAGCCCTTCGAAGGGCCTCCACCGCGATAGGTCACAGGCTAAAGACGCGGTACCTATCTGGCGGACCCGTGTGAGTGGTTGTGTGGTAGGGCCGCTCAGCGATGGGCGGTCCTATCCCGATCGATTTCATTTATTTTAGGACTTTGAAAGGGCGTAGCCTAGCCCACAACCTATTGCGATACCGACACCTACCCAAAGTCCAATATTATCTGTAATTGCTCCTATTACTGCTCCAACACAGACACCGATTGCTGTTGCTACTACAACAGACTTGTTAGTTTTCTTGTCCTTATCTGTCATTAAAATCCTACTATCTGTTACTGTTATCGTAGTTCTATATTCTCATTCGATTCACTTAATTGCTACTAATTTATCGAACGCCAAAGTCAGACGCGCGGTTTGTCCGCGTTGTCTGCACTGACTTGTTCGCTGATCTTTCTTTCAATGATTTGGTTGAGAATCGTTTCATTCTTCTCGTTCATTTCTTCGGTCTCTTCTACGAACTCGATCGTAAACTCTTGGTCCCGGGCATTTTTTAAGATGACATAAAAGCGATTAAGGTGGTCTAAATTCCGCCAATTCAGATCTCTCGAGAGTCCATGATTCAGCACTCTATACTCTTCTCTTTCTTTGACTAGCCGTACTACTCGGTTGTACTGCCCGTATGTGCCGAATTCCTGCCCGTAGTTCACAAGTCCGTACTGCCTCTGTAGTAGGTGAGTTGCTAGAGCTAGAATTAGAAATGCTGAGATAGTGGTCAGCACGGTTTTTCTATTGATTTTCATTTTCCGCGAACAGTGTTTTTGAGTGTACTTATTAAGTACGTATATTATTGGTTCAAATTTGGGATTTGAGGGTAATTTCCGGAAGTCTGAGAGGCTCAACTTCCAGTTCGTAAATTGTTAATCTATAAATAATTGAGTAATTATCAACTGCAAATCTCTCTGCCATAAGAGTCCATATTTCTGAGCATAACAGTTCTGGCTAATCTGTACTTATCTATGGGGTAAATACCCTATTTTCTTCCTCGCAAGTATCTCTGTTTGCACGCTTTTGTTATAGCGAAAAATATCTGCTTCAATTTTCAATACCACAATTGATTCACAAGTCGTTACGTTCTAATATATTAAGAAATTCCTCGCACAACTGGAAATTTCCAAAATACGAGCTAAGTACGAATATTGTTGGAAATTTGCTGCCTGCGATTGTATCCGAATTTTCAATAACGCTTTTAATATTCATGAAAGCCATTGAGCCCACATGATGCATATCGATCAAGTCTGCTTAGCAGAATATCTTAACTCCTCTACATTGACCTGGTTTTACCCACCAACAAAAAGCCCCGGGCAAACCTCCTCAGAATGCACGGGGCTAAATGTCACCTTACAATCCACCACAAACGTGGTTTCCTGTTAAAAGCTGTAGACGAAAGTTCTCAAGCAATCGTCAAATGCTAAGGTGAGCAGTCAGCTTAACGATTGGGGAAATCGAAAGGGGAATGCAAATGGAAATTTGGTGGTTAGGGGGAATGC
>JAPUIL010000055.1 GCA_027297085.1 Verrucomicrobiota bacterium
GATGCTACCCTCGATCAACTTTTACGACGACATGGAAACATAAAAGGAAAGATTGAGCACGTTTGTAAATTATTGCACCCGGCCGGAATTAATGATTTCGTTGCGAATGATCCGCAGTTAAATAACGCGATCTCAAAGGATTATCCTAGTCTTCGCATTGGAAAATTAGCTGAGGATTTCCAGATTAACTTATTTTGGCCAAGGAATCGAATACTTCATCTTGGGTACGCAAAGTATGGGAAAGATGATGCGAATCGGTGCTTTAACCGCGCAGCGATCGGTCTTTGGATATTGGAAAAACTAGATTGGGAAAAACGCCAAAATTTAAAAGGGCCGGAAAACCGCACAACAGACCGCTAGATCGGCCGCAAGGTGTCACGGCCCTTGCGTGGCAAGTCCCCTGCCACCAGCGCCGCTCAGCGGTGTAACGTTGGGCCGACAAAACTTGCTCAGCAGCTGCAAGCAGGAACGCATGATTCGGAGGTGACCGATGCACCACTCTGGGCGAATGAACACGAACGAGAGAGGCTCGATGCGATACTTTTTCGTCATCCCGCTAGTTATCGCAGTCGGTGCTGTATCGGCGTGCTCGAATGCCGGTGGGCAGGAGACTGAAAACGTGCAGTCATCTCAGCAGGGTTATGTCCTGAAGCGAGGCGAAGGAGAGGCGCTCTTCGACGGCCAGACCCTCGTAAAGGCAAGTCCTAGAACGGGGAGTCAGGGAGGAGAGATGTTCTGGTCCCATCTCGGCCCAGGATTTTCGACTGGCATCCACATTCATCACGCCGCCGATGAGTTCTTCTACGTGGTAAGTGGGGCGGGCGTTGCCTTGGTTGGCGATAAAGAAGTACCAATCGAAACCGGAGATGTCGTCTTCGTTCCGACAGGTCAGGACCATCGCCTGAAGACCTCCGGGGGAGTTCCCTTGGAAATTGTTTATCTTGTCGATAGACCAGGCTTGGCGAGTGAATTTCGTGACGGTCATGTGCTGTCTGACGGCGGCAAAGTACCGTTGACATTGGAACAATTGAATCAGATAAGCCAGAAGTACGGCACGACTTACAAGACCCTTGAATAGGCGGCCCAACAATGAGTTCGAGCGGACGGCACAGAACCTTCGGTGAGGCATTGAGTTATGCTGGAACGGTAGTGGCTTCGGCAGCACCTTCGCTGTGCCGCCGCTCAGCGGTAGGGCGTTCGGCGGACGTAGAGGTGCGCAGAGCGCACACGACTGAATGAGGTGAGATGATCAGAAGAAACACCTTGGTCCGACTATTGGAGCGCCGCTTCACCGCCAAGGTGCCGCTGAAAAAGGCCTGGGCACACCTCGAAAGAATCGAGCAATGGCCGAGCTGGGCTCGCCACATCCGCCGGATCGATTTGCGTCCTTCGGGCCCCTTGGGAATCCACTCGGAAGGCGCTATCCAATTGACCAACGGCATACGATCTACCTTTCGAATGGAGGAACTCAACGTAGGGAGCAACTGGAAGTGGGTGGGGCCATTCTTGTGGATCACTGTCCATTACGATCATCGTTTTAAGCGAACCGGTCCGGAAGAGTCGGAGATTAGCTTCGTGTTGGATGGCGAGGGCTTCGGCGCCGGCGTGTTCGGCCGTCTCTTCGCAGCGATTTACGCTCGCAACCTGGACCGAGCGATTCCAAACTTGATCAAGGAGTTGGAGGATGAGTAGTTCCCGGGTGTCACGCCGCCGAACAACGGCATATAGCTGATGGCGCTAGGCGCCGCACCTGATGCCGGCACCGTTAGGCAGGAAACACGGAAGCAACCGGGGTGTAGCTATCTTGAACCGGACGCCAGGTAGATTCTTGGGAGGATGTATGATGGGAATGAAATGGCTGCTCGTCGTCGGCATGGCAGCTCGACTGTGGTTGTCACCGTTATCCGCACAGTCTCCTCGGCTGGCGGAAGTTTCGGTGATCGGCACCGGTCCGACAACCTTGCTTGTGATTCCCTGCGCTTCCTGTCGGTGGCGTTCATTTGACGAGTTCGCCGAGCGAAACGCAGAACGGTTTACGACGGTCTCGGTGACACTCCCCGGCTATGGAGGGAGCGCCCTTCCGGAGCTGCCCAAGTTTGGTACAGAACCCCTGTGGCATAAGTACGCTGTCGATGCCTTGGAGGGACTGCTCGAACAACGCGACCTTCATGACGTGATCGTTGTGGGGCACTCATTCGGAGCGAGCATCGCACTCCAGCTAGCGGGTCGGTGTTCGGAGCGGATCAGGGGCCTCGTCAACCTGGATGGAACTCTTGTGGGTCCGCTGGAACGCGGGGAACTGAGCCATCCGGAGCGCCTTGCAGCTGCGGAGGAAGTGCGCAGGGAGTATATGGAACCGCTCACCGACCCTGATGCGTGGCAGCGGTTCAACCTGCCGGCCATCGCGAGACAGGACCGCCGCACGCTCTACCACGGATGGTTTATGGCAACCGAACTCTCGGCGGTGACTCAGTATTGGTGGGACAATCTGCTCACCGATCGAAACCCCATCCTGCAAGGGCTCGTTATGCCGGTACTCGACGTTCAGCTGCATAGTCCGAGGGCCCGGAACGCAGCGGTTTCGATGCGGCGGTATCAAGAGCGGATCGATGCTCTCCAGCTTGGCCCCAATTATTCGGTCTTGTTCTACGAGAACGTAGGTCATTTCATCATGGAGGACGCGCCGGAGTTGTTAGATGCCGTGCTGGCGGTCTTCGCCGACGGAGGTACGGAGTATCCGGCGTGTACGTCGTCAACTAAAATGGGGCATATCGGCCCAAAAATTAAGAGACACATTCCCGATACAGAGAAGGCAGGATCCGGTCTTCGGTTTTGACCGGCAGTCCCCGGTTCACCCGCCATCTCCGGCGTAGCGTTGGCTTCTTCAGCCTCTCGCGGGCGGTCCGGATCTCCCGTCCCCGGCCGCGGTAGACTTCTTCCGGCGTCAGGTTGTCGAGCGATTCGTGCACCCGCTCGTGGTTGTAGTACTGCACGAACCGATCGATTTCCCGCTCCAACTCCCACGGCAGGTAGTAGTTTTGTAACTTCACGACGTTTTTCATGGTACGGTTTCGATGAAGGAAACCCTATGGAACTGTTTTTTTTAGGGGATAATCGGTCAAATTCAAGAGATAGTCGTTCTTTTGGGCCTTTGCCAAGAGAAAATATTGTTGCTCTGGTAATGTTGGAGAAATAAGGAAACAGGCGCCCAACTGGCCGGTAGAGCAGCCCGATTTCTCGTCCAGATCCTACAGCCAGGAGAGGCTTCCTTCGGCTGCCCGGCCCATCCAGGTGGTGTTTGGCTGAAAGAACGACCGTCGCTGGGGGTAAGGTAACTGACATAGGAGGTTGAAATTGAGTGGAACCGGTTCTCGCCTAATACAGGAAAATGCCTTAAAGACTTTCCGCCATGCAGGTCTCCTGTTGACCCTGTTGCTCCTGGTCATGGTGGTCGCGTTTTTTAAATCGTATCTTGCCATGCTGAAAGAATTTCCTGAGAGGTTGACATGGACCCTTCACGTGCATGGCGCACTTATGGCAGGTTGGCTGGCCATGCTATCGGCGCAAGCATGGTTTGTGCGCAGTGGTCGCATGAATCTGCATCGGCTCGTCGGCCGCGCTTCGTACATATACTTGCCGATCACGATTCTTTCGGGATTTGTTATCATGCACGGCGCGATGATGCGCCCGACAGACGGTGTTACCGCGGAGATCGCGCGCGACGCGGTATTCCAGCATATGATGCTGTTGTCCCTGGCGATTTCTTGGGGACTCGCGATCGCGTATCGGAGGCAGCCGGCGCTTCACATCCGCTTCATGGTCTCGACGGCATTTGCGATCGGTACGACCATATTCTTTCGTATCTTCTTCTTCTGGGTGCCGGGCTTTGACACATTTGACGCTGCTGCAGGGGGGAACTTTGTTGTGCTGGGTTTGATGTTGGGAGCCCTTCTCGCAAATGATTGGCGCCTGGGCGTACGTCGTTCGCCGTTCTGGGTGATTACTGTTCTTATCGGTGTCCAATACTTCTGCTATCGCGTGGTGGCCCCGATGGAAGTGTGGATCGATTATTGTAACTGGCTGGCAGGCCATGCGGCGTAGTCGGTACTCGAGTGCCTCAACACTACCCTGGACCGTACCGGATTGCCTGACAATCCGATGAACCTGTCAGCGTCGGAGGGTGCTGCAGTTTGCCCTGGTGTTATGCGTTTCGATGCAGGGAGGCTGAATGACACAGAGGGCGTCGCGGGTTTCGGAACGGACGGCTGGAAAACAACAAAAAGGAGACAGACGTGAAGAACTACATGCTTTTGCATTACGGATTTGAAAAACCCACGCCCGAAATCATGTCCGCATGGGGTAAATGGTTCGAGTCGATCGCGGACAAGATGGTCGATGGGGGACATTTCCCTGGTGGACGAGAAATCTCGCATTCGGGGACCAAGGATCTTCCGATGACGAAAGACTCCATCACCGGTTACTCCGTCATCAAAGCCGAAAGCTTTGATGAGGCAGAAAAGATCGCCCAGGGATGCCCGATCATCGCCAGCACCAGGGTCTACGAAATAATGAGAAAGTAGGTTTTTCATCTGGAAGAGGAACCCCATGAACTCGCAAATAATTCTTGGTTCGACAATAATGTTTCTAGCTTTTGCCGTTCCCGTTAATCCTCAAGAACCGCAAGGCGAACAACCCGGCGCACTAGAGGTTTCACAAATGACACAGAAAGAACTTCTGAAAAAACTGATTGGGAAATGGGAAGGCGACAGCCGAACGTGGTTCGAGCCGGACAAGCTCGCGGATGAGTCCAAGGTTACGGGGGAATTTGTGGATGTGCTTGACGGCCGTTTCGTTCGGCACACATACGAAGGCACGATCCAGGGAAAACCGCGACGTGGCGAAGAATTGATCGCGTTCAATTCAGTGACAAAAATGTTCCAATCATCCTGGGTGGATGACTTTCACATGAATTACGCAATTATGTTTTCACAAGGCGAATCAACTGAACGCGGTTTCAAGGTTCGGGGAAAATACGACGTCGGCGAAGATCAGCCGAAATGGGGCTGGCGGACTGAATATGAACTCATTGATGACGACCATTTGACGATCACCGCGTACAATGTCCATCCCGACGGAATGGAAGCCAAGGCCGTCGAAACCAAATATCAGCGAGCAAAAGCAGGTGGTGAGGGTCCCGGCAGCGGTCGGGACACCATGCCGGCCGAAACTGCGGAGACTTCCAGGGGAGACGAAATCATGAGCCAGGCAGAACAGGACCGTCGGGTGGACTACATTGAGTTTCTGACCAAGGACATCAAGGAAACCAAGAGATTTTACTCGGAAGTTTTCGGTTGGAAGTTCACCGATTATGGCCCCGATTACACCAGCTTCACCGATGGTCGATTGGTCGGGGGTTTCACTGTAGCGCCGGAAGTGACAACAGGCGGTCCATTAATCGTGATTTATTCCAACAACCTGGCAGAGATTGAAACCCGAATCAGTGGGAACGGGGGGCAGATCGTTCGGAAGGTTTTCGAGTTCCCGGGTGGACGACGCTTTCACTTCACCGATCCGAGCGGCAATGAGTTGGCGGTCTGGTCAGATCAATGATTTCCAGCCTGAACCACAATTAATGCACTTTGAGAAATGGAGAATGATTCTATGAAATGGCGCTGGATTGGGCCGATCATCTTGGCCTTCGGCATTATCAGTTCGGCGGTGGTTGCGAAACTTGCCCTGGACTCTCGCTGGCTTTTGTTGACCGCCCCCCTGATCATGGCGATTGCACTGTTGGCCGTGGCTGTGATTGACCATCGATTGTATGGGGCCTCTCGGGCGAAGGTCTGGGCCGCGCTGATTCTGGGAGGAGCCATCGTGCTGGCGGGTGTTCTAGTGGCGCAAAGGGATCCAGACCGTGTGGCGAGAATTTTGCCGATCTTCGGCGGTGTATCGGCCGTCCTCATCGGGGCCAATCTGGGACAAGGACGTTCGAAGCGATAGGGGCTCCGACCGCGGCATTTTACCAATAAGCAAGACCGGGCCCAAGGTGTCACGGCCATTACAGGGGGAAGTCCCTCGCCACCGTTGCCGCTCAGCGGTGGCGCGTTGGGTGGAAGCAAATCAACAATAGGAGTAACAATGGCAGAATATACCGCCACGGTAAGATGGCAAAGGGGAAATGACGAGAAATATGTCGACAATAAATATAGTCGCGGCCATGAATGGAGTTTTGACGGCGGTGTAACGGTTCCGGCGTCGTCTTCCCCCCATGTCGTACCACTTCCTTATTCCGTGGAAACAAATGTCGATCCCGAAGAAGCCTTCGTTGCATCGCTATCCAGTTGCCACATGCTGTTTTTCCTGTCTATTGCCGCAAAAAGGAAGTTCGTGGTTGACGAGTACCTGGATAACGCGGTAGGTGTGGTGGAAAAAGACAGAGATGGCAGGATTTCCATGACTAAAGTTACACTTCGCCAAAGAATAAAATTTTCAGGAGAGAAGAAGCCCACCCTGGCGCAACTCGAAGAGATGCATCATCAATCGCATGAGCAATGCTTCATTGCAAATTCCGTTAAAACCGAAGTGGTAACGGAAATCATTGCCGAACCATCCAATCCAGTCGACCGCTGAAATGAATGATCTGAGTTACCGTTCTCCCAAAACAGAAGTACGGGATAGTCCGATTCACGGCAAAGGCCTATTTGCCAAACAGACTTTCGCGGTTGGAGAAGTGGTGGCGGTAAAGGGTGGCCACATTCTTCCCAAGAAGGTATGGACCATCTTGGAACAGCAACTGGGACCGGCGGAGATCCAGGTCGCGGAAGGGCTTTTCATTGCACCTACTCGGCAAAAGCAAAGGGATGGCTGCATGCTCTACACCAACCACTCCTGCGACCCCAATATTGCCATTCAAGGGCAGATTGTTTTCATCGCGATGCGGGGTATCTCGCCCGGCGAAGAATTGACCCACGATTGGGCCACAACGGATGACCTTGACTATGTCATGGAATGCAAGTGTGGAAGTCCAGATTGCCGGCGTACCGTGACCGGGAAAGATTGGATGAAGAAGGAACTGCAGGAGAAATACAAGGGATGGTTCTGTTGGTTCATCCAGAGAAAGATCGACGCGCTGTCATCAAACAATAACTTCAACTAGACTGGCCTCCTCGCCGGCGTTCCGAAGGCATCGGGTTGAGTTAGGCGTAGTAGGGGCTAAAAAGATGCAGGAGTAATAGATGAAGGAAGTGCAAAAATCAAAATTCCCAACCACTTTGGATGCTATCGGGCAAACACCGATAGTACAGCTACAAAAAATTGTTCCCGAGGGCAGCGCTGATATTCTCGTCAAGCTGGAGTACTTCAATACAACAGGCTCATATAAAGACCGGATGGCCCTGGCCATGATTGAAGAGGCGGAAAAAAGGGGGGACCTTCAACCGGGGATGACGGTTGTTGAGTACACTGGCGGGAGCACAGGTTCTTCTCTTGCCTTTGTTTGTGCGGTAAAAGGGTATCGCTTCAAAGTCGTCTCCTCGGATGCCTTCGCCAGGGAAAAACTTCAGACGATGAAGGCATTTGGCGCGGAACTTTTCATTGTGCCCAGTGAAGGCGGAAAGACAACCCCGGATTTAGTGCCGAGGATGATGGAAAAAGCCAGATCGTTGGCCGAGCCTGAGGACTGTTACTTCACCAATCAATTGCATAATCCAGATATCATTGTTGGCTACCGCAAGATCGGGAAAGAGCTGCTGCAGCAGGTTGACCGGCCTATCGATGCTTTTTGTGGGGGTGTTGGCACCGCGGGAATGCTCATGGGCGTTTCCCAAGAGTTGCGACACGCCTATCCAGAAGTGAGAATCATTGCTCTGGAACCAGCTGCCACTGCCATCATCTCAGGCGGCAATGCCGGTTCACACGATGTGGAAGGGATTGGGATTGGTTTTGTCCCTCCGCTTTTGGATGAAAAACTGTACGACGAAGCGCGTGGGATTGACGAAAAAGAGGCAAGGAGAACGGTGCGGCGTCTTGCGAAGGAAGAAGGTATCTTTGCAGGTACATCGAGTGGATTGAACGTTGTTGGCGCTCTTCAGGTAGCGAAAGAACTTGGCGAAGGGAAAACCGTCGTTACCGTGGCAGTTGATACCGGGTTGAAGTATCTTGCAACCGATTTATTCGCCATGTGATTGAATTCTGATGGAAGCTCGGGTTCTTCGCACGGAGCAGGCCATGCCGAGAATCACCCTGACGGGCGCTGATATAACTACCCTCGAGGTGGACGCGATCGTGAATGCTGCAAACGCGGCTCTGTCGGGTGGCGGAGGCGTGGACGGCGCGATCCACCGTGCGGCTGGACCCGGATTGCTCGCCGAGTGCCATACGATCGGCGGATGCGAAACCGGTAACGCGGTTCTGACCAAAGGGTACAATTTACTCGCCCAATACGTGATACACGCGGTGGGGCCGGTGTGGCGCGGGGGCGCCCAGGGGGAACCGGAGCAGTTGGCGTCCTGCTATCGGCGGTCCCTGGCGATAGCGGCCAAACACCAGATTTCCTCGATTGCGTTTCCGGCCATCAGTTGCGGTGCGTACAGATATCCAATCGATGCGGCGTCGGTGATTGCGGTCCGAGAAGTGCAGGCCTTTCTGGCTGGTTCCGGATTGCCGGCCAAGGTCTACCTTTGCTGTTTTGGGGGCGCGGTCCGCAAGGCGTACGAAAAAGCATTGGGAGGCGCTTCCTGAAATAGGAGGAATCGCATGCTCACAGAGGTTTTCGGTTTTGCTTCGGTCTCCACGATGGTTCTCTTCTATGCCCTCGAGTCGCGTTCTCCGCGCTATCTTTTGGCGTTCGGCGGGTCCTGCCTCTCGGCGGCGGGATACGCGGCTCTCATTGGTTCCTGGCCGTTCGCGGCGGTCGAGTCCATCTGGTCGGTCGTTGCGTACGTGCGCTGGAGCCGGCTGACCAGGGCGAATCAGGACCGCGCTGCCTGACAAACCGTCAGGCGACACTCGAATTCTCGGAAACGGGACCGTAAGATATGTCGAAACTCTTGGCATTTGCCGGCGCTGTCGTCGGGGGTGGATTGGGTTGGTGGCTCGGTAGCTTTGTGGGTTTGACGACCGCGTTCGTCCTGAATGTCGTGGGCACCGGGGTTGGCGTGTATTTTGGCCGCCGGATCGCGCGGGA
>JAPUIL010000550.1 GCA_027297085.1 Verrucomicrobiota bacterium
GGGCCATCAAGGCAACAATCGACGCGTGGATACCTCTAAAGCGGCAAAACATAATTGGGGTATTGATCGAGAAGGAGACGGACCAGCTACTAGAGCTTTGGCCCAACAAACTCGATTATATTTCCATCAGGGTCCCGTATAAGAAGAAGAAAGATATCAGCAAATCCTGCACCTGTAAGATCAACCGGTCCTTTTGCTAGTATTTTGATTTTGTGTTCTTTGAGCGTTTTGACCGTGGCGCTGATATCATTTACGAATAAGGTCTGATAGCTCATGCCGTAGGTGGAATCGATAAACGCTTGATCCTGTTTTTTATGCTTACCAGGAAGTTCCATCAATTTGACCTTAGTATCGGTATCGTCTCCAGAAGCAGACATCATAGTCACATTTAGAGACTTACCATCGGTCAATCCTGCACCACCTGTAATATCACCAGGAACTTCAAATGAAGTGAGTTCGACAAACCCGATGGATTCGTAGAAAGCTACAGATTTATCGATATCGCGAACAACGATTCCATAATCAATAACCCCGGTTGAAAAGTTGCTCTCAGCCGCTCTACTAGCCAGGATCGGAAGGCTGATTATAACAAAGAAGGTGATTATTTTTTTCATTTTATATCTATGATTTTGTTTATTATATATATCTCTCTCTTAAGTTTTCTCAAACGTTTCAAAAAATGCTTCGCAAACCACTAATTCACACTAATAATGTTACCTGACATATAAGAATTCGTGTGCATTTGTGTCCATTCGTGGTTAAAAAAACAGTTTTAAATTTCATGAAACTATGAGGTATATTCAATTCTTTCGTAATTTGATAAAAAGCACACGATTCGTGCCATGCTCGGGAACGGCCAGAACACCCAATTCTTCTGCGTAATTGGGATCGGTAGGATTTTTTAACCCAGACACGACCACCTCGAATCCTGTCTTGCTTACGCGAAGAAGCAATCCTGACATCCAATCGGTTATATAATAATCATCGCCCACCTTCGCGATCCCTTCAAGGTTTCCGACTTCGAGACCTTCTTTCAGATAAGACTTAATTTTTTTGGTTTTTAAGTCGACGGACAACACAGCTCCCTTTCGGGAGGTTGCGAAAGTGGCCGGATCGATAATCGGTCCCCAGGAGGCAACGATCAGTTTGTTTCCATCCACATACAAACCATCCGGTGTATCCAGTTTTTCTGACTCGATAAATATCTCCACATGCTTGCGCTTAGGGTCGACACGGTAAATGCGCTGTGCGCTAAAATCGGATACATACAGTTTCCCATCGGAATCAACTGCCACGTCGTTAAGAAACATCGGGTCGGTTATCTTGTAGAGGTGGTTAATCTTTGCGGTCGCAATATCGATTTCATAAAGTCCGTCCCGGTCCACAACATACAAAAGCTTTCCAGCAACCACCATGCCCGAAGGAGCATCCAGGTTCTCCACCCAGCGTGGATCAATGACCGCTCCCGTCTCATCCAGTTTTACGATCCAGCCATACCCATCGCGTTCGAGTGAAATACCGCCACCCAGATTCGAGACATACCAACTTCGCGAAGACGAATCCCAGACCGCTTGGTCCGGTGCATCGTAGACAGGCGGATTCGATTCTTGAGCGGAGAGACCTCCAACCCCGATCATTATAGACACTAGCAATAATTTAATTCTATTCACTACTTTCTCCTCTCGTTTTTTCCTATTCAAACAAGCCAACTTCCCGGCAAAGCTCTTCCCATCGTTTCATAGATCTTTCCAAATAGTCCTCTGGCTTTGTGGGTAAATTGAAGTTGATAAAACCGATGGGTCCTTCAAACCCCGACTCTTTAATGAGCCGCATAAACGGCCTCAAATCGTATTCGCTATTGTCCAGAGACTTGATGGTCGACTTATTCATGGTAACGACACTTGTCCGATCCAGTTCTATTTGGGACCCTGAAATTATGATAGATGAGATACGGTGCTTCGCTATTTCGAAGGTGTGTGCCAAGGCAGCGGTATCACCTTTATCCGACATCAGTTCATGACACAGATTAACAGCGATGCCGAATGATGGGTGATTGATTTTTTCCACCAGGGGCAAGGCATCCTCAACGGTGGGGTAGAAAGTATTATAATGGGGGTATAGAATGACCTTAACTTCCTTGGATACAGCGTATTCAAATATTCCTCGTATAAATGCTTCTACTTTCTCGTCCGTGATACTGCCATCCTGAATGTCATCCTTAACCCAGACCCATATAGTTCCATCCTTGCCCTCCAGACGGTCGATCGCCGCCTTGTGCGCATCATCCGAGAATCCATATTGACTAAAGCGATGGGCCATAAAAGCGTTTACCACTTCAAAGTCATCCCCCTTTCGCTCGCTCCACTGGTAATATTGGTCCAGTCGATCCAAGGATTCCTCTCCTCGGCCTTCAACAGCGATTCCCGCATAACCCAAATCGCCTAGCATTTTAACCGCGTCACCCACCTCCATGTCCTCAATCCCTCCAAAACTATAGGTATAAAGTGAGCGTGGTTCGTTCTTGGTTTTGGCATGCAGAACTGCGCCAACTCCGATAAACACGAGAAGTACAGCCAGTTTAAGTAATAAAGTTCTTCTCATTAGTTACCCGCGATTAATGCTTCGACAATTCCTTGATCTTAATATTCCGGAACCAGGCTCCGTGCCCGTGATCCTGTAGAGCAAGATGCCCGGTCTCCGTTGTCCCAAACGTTTTCCAATTTCCGAATTTCGCATCTGCTACCTGTTTATTCCACTTCTCGCTATGCATCTCGTAATCCGCTGTTTTGACTTCGTTTAACCAATACTGAACGACATTACCCACGACCAGGATACGACTGGTGTTCCATTCGCCTACCGGCTTGGTCACTTCCTGATAAGCCGCTTCAATCGCATAGTGCGAAGCTGTATACTCCTCCGGAGGTACTGGTTTTCCATCCCCGCCGCGAAATCCTTCATCATCGAGCAATTGATATTCCGGCCCTGTCAGATACGGCATCTTGGGACCTTCCTTCACGTGAAACATCAGGCCCGTATTTGAGCCCGGTTCAATTTTCCATTCGAAGCGCAAATCAAAATCATCGTATTCGCCGGTCGTTACAATATTGGCATAGCTCCCTTTTTCAGAGCCTCCCTTAAGAACCAGCGCTCCATCCTGAACACTCCAGGCAGCTTCCATCGGATCTTCCATGTAAGCTCGCCATCCCTGTAGGCTTTGACCATCGAATAGCAGAACAAATCCTTCTGCTTTTTCAGAGGAACTGAGCGTATTCTGTTTTTGAGTACAACCTGCCAATACCAGCAGGCCTAGAGCGAAGGGTATGAGTGTGGTTTTTAACATAAAGATGCTTCCGTGTTTCTTAAGTTTCAATAGTTGCCCGATTAGCGAGCTGAAATTCTTTTTTGATTATACAGTAAATTTTCAATAGAATCATGAAGTCCCT
>JAPUIL010000551.1 GCA_027297085.1 Verrucomicrobiota bacterium
AATGTTCTCACAGAACAAGCTCTTATTCATCAAAAAAAGATAGTACACTCTCCAGAGAATGCGTCCAAATATTTACCATGGGTGCATATCCTGATTTCCAATTGTAAGGCCATGTTGCGTGGCACGCATCATGGCGTCAGCACCAAACATTTGACTCGGTATCTTTCTGAGTTCTGTTATCGTTTTTAACCGGCGATTCTGGCAAAAACAACTGTTTGAACGCATGATTACTGCTTGCTTAACTACCAATACCATAACTTTAGCTGAACTGAATGCATAATCACTTTATTTTTTTATAAGGAAAATGAAGATATAGATGACTTTGTCCTTACAGCAATTGGAGACGGAATTGGCGTCGGGATTGTTCAAAATCAAATTCTTTTGCGCGGAACGACCACCAGCAGCATCGAGTTTGGCCACACGACCATCAACGAAATAGGTGAGGAGTGCACTTGCGGCAACCGCGGCTGTTGGGAAGCCTATGCTTCAAATTGGGCGACTATCCGGCGCTACAATCGTTTGAAATACAAATATTCATCCAACAGAAGTCAGGATTTTTCCGAGACGAAAGTCTCTGGTTTCGATGTGCAACGAATCGAAAACGGCATCAAGGTGGAGTGGGATAATTCCGACAAAAGCGTTGCTAAATACTTAATCTATCGAAGCACCTCCCCCGGATTTCAAATTGGCAGCGCAAATCAAATTTCCAGTATGACACATTCTCCTTATATTGATGTGACCGTCACGGAGAGCGTACAGTACTTCTACCGGGTACAGCCGGTCAATTCGCTTGACCAGGCCGGCGTGATTTCACCAGAGCGCGAATGTGTCGCACCGAAGCGCTCCAAAGCCTTTGATGACGGTGCCGCGTTTAATCTTGAATCTTATAGAATCGGCGGCGATCAACAAGTCGCCTGCAAAGAAGGTGTTTTCACCTTAGGCGCCTCTACGCGCGATGGCGATAATCTTGTTTATAAAAAAACAGAGTTTGAGGATTATATTGTTACAGGCAAAGTCAAGCCGGTTGAGGTTGGGCCTTATGATTCTGCGGGTATTCTGCTTAAGGTTCAGTCGGAGGATACGTGGTATTATGCACTGATCGCCTATGGGCATCAGTTAAAGGAAAAATATAACATTGCGTTTGTTCGCCGCAGGATGGTTGACGACCAACTTGACGAGGTCTGGCTGGCTTTCTACCCGCTGCAAATTGATCCGAGAGCAGAGTATACGATTAAGGTCGGTGTGTTTGGCGACTGGATGAAGATGAAAGCCTGGAAGAGCAACGAAGAGGAGCCGGCAGACTGGCAATTATCCACGAAAGATGACCTGGAGTTAAAAGTCGGTTCGGTCGGGTTTCGCCATTTCGGCAGCAAGGCTGAAGTGAGCGGATTACAATTGATCCGCCTGCCATCATCTGTTGAAAGGAATTTTTTGAGCAGCGATTCCGGGAGTGAATCTGAACGGCACATTTCAGGAATTTTAGCAGCTGCCAGGAAGGGGGATGACGTTGCAATTGAGTCTTTGCAGGAAGCTGCGCGTTACCTGGGTCTGGGAATCGCAAATATTTTTAACGGCTTAGGAATCAATACCTTCTTCGTGACCGGGCAAATCGTTCAGGCGTGGGCCATTATTGAGCCTGTCATAGTACGGGAGTTGAAGCAAAGAGTATTCGCCGATAATGTAAACGAGTTGAAAATTCTTCCCCTTGAACCTGATGAGAATCGCAAGTTTTTGGGGTGTGTGGCCATGGTTACCCGAACGCTTTTTGAAGGGTTTCGAATTGTGAGATGGCAGGTTTGAAAGCATCTGGTTATTTCATTCCGGAAGAATCTTGTTGCGGATATGACGTAAGGTCCTATTAGCGTGATAATTCATGAATCTGTGTTAGGTAGGTTGTTGAAAATCAGGCCTTGCATGTGTGGAGTGTATCGACTTCGTCAATACAGGCATTGAGGCACTCAATGCATTCCAAATTCATGCGAACACGGGAATTCATGAATAATCCAAAATGAACCTTGCACCCTCTATTATGAAAGTGGGCTACTGGCATTTCACTGATGGATGATATTTTGCAAAAAAAACACAAGACTTAAGGGAGTCTTAATATGAACCGCTCGATACACATCATTATAATGGTTCTTTTTGTGGTGGTTACAACCTTGCCATGTCTGGCCGGCAATACCGGCAAAATTGCGGGTAAAGTAAAGGATGCAAACGGCGAAGCTCTACCCGGTGCAAATGTTGTTTTGCTTGGTACGTCTTTTGGCGCAGCGACTGACCTGAAAGGCAATTACGTCATTCTCAATGTAGCTCCCGGTACGTACATGCTAAAAGCGACCATGATTGGCTATCAGGCGATGCAAATGAACAACGTAAGGGTCTCGGTAGATTTAACCACACGTATCAATTTTAGTCTAAACGAAGCCGTGGTGGAGTTAGGTATGGAGGTCGTGGTCACTGCTGAACGGCCGATGATTGTCAAGGATCAAACGTCCTCGGCCGCGGTAGTGGGAGCTCTGGAGTTGGAGGCTTTGCCAATCGATCAGGTCGAAGAAGCCATTACTTTACAGACGGGTGTCGTGCAAGGGGCTGACGGCGGCATCCATATTCGCGGTGGCCGCTCAAATGAAATTCAGTACCTGGTGGACGGAATCGCCGTCACAGATCCCTTTTCGGGGACAAATGGCGTACAGGTTGAAAACAATTCCATCCAGGAACTCACAGTGGTGAGCGGCACATTCAACGCCGAGTATGGCCAGGCGCAGTCCGGAATCATCAATATTACTACAAAGAGTGGGACCGAGAAGTTTACCGGTAATATTCAGTCTTTCGTGGGCAGTTATTTTACCCAGGATAAGATTTACATGAATATCGATAAACTCCGGCCCATGAGCGTCA
>JAPUIL010000552.1 GCA_027297085.1 Verrucomicrobiota bacterium
GGAGTGAACTTAAAACTAGTTGGAATGCCATTGCGTGTGATCAACTACAATGAACCCATTCTTCGGGAACAGGGAAAGAAGATCGAAGCTTTTAATGAGGAGCTTGAGGAACTTTGCCATGAGATGGTCGAGACCATGGAGGAGCACGAAGGTATTGGGTTGGCCGCCCAACAAATTGGCCAAGCACTCATGCTTTGTGTAATAGATGTGCCCAAAAATCCAGAAAATGGCTTTCAGCTCAGCATTGATGGGAAATCGCCACCACCAGAATTGATCATGCCGTTAGCTTTGGTGAATCCGAAAGTCGAGTTGCTCCCCAGCGTGGAAACAGAATACGAAGAGGGATGTTTATCGTTCCCTGGTATCAATGGAAATGTGCGCCGCCCCGATAAAGTCCGTGTCGCTTTCCAAGATCTTCAAGGCATTCCCCACGTCCTGGAATGCAATGGCTTACTCAGTCGTTGTGTTCAGCACGAGGTCGATCACTTGAACGGCATCCTTTTTATAGACCGCATGGAAGAAGATGTTTTGAAGCTTGTGGAGCCGAAGATCCGGAAGCTCAAGAAGCAGACGCAGAAAGACCTGAAGGAAAAGACAAGCTGAGTGATTACGCTCACAAAACTTTTTCGTTTTCGCCTTCCCAAATCCAGCAAAGTGTGATTGATTACGCAAACTACATTACGTTAACTACGTAACGCTAATAACGTAACACACTTTCACCCATGGCAAGAAACCCATTCATCATCGGAGAAATAGTTCAGGGCAAACACTTCTGTCCCAGACCAGAACTCGTGAAAATCCTTCGTCAAAACATCGATGCGGCCATCAATACGGTGATCATGGGACCTCGACGCATCGGCAAATCTTCCCTCGTTTTCGAAGCCACCCGCCTCGAGAAAAACCACAAACTCCTGTATATAGATCTATGGGGATTGAATAATCGCGAACAGCTCACTACCGCCATCTACCGCGAGTATTTGAATTTTCTATCCACTCAAGGCAGCTCAATCAAAGACATCCTAAAACGCTTTGCCTACCTGCGCCCCGTGGTTGAACTGGACGAAAACACAGGAAAACCCAAATTCAGCGTAGAAATAAAAGAAGACCAACGGACACCAACCACCATCACCGAAGCACTCGAACTCCTTGGCAAATCCGGGGAAAAACACAAACTCGTTGTCTGCTTCGATGAATTCCAGCAGCTCCTGACATTTCCCGAGTCAGAAAATCTCATGGCACTCATGCGCAGCACCATCCAGCGACTGCGAACTCCAGCCTTTGTTTTTACCGGAAGCATACGAAGAAGTATGCACGAGATATTTCTCTCCCTCAAAAATCCCTTCTTTAAAAGCGCAGAAATAATAGAAGTCGCTCCCCTCAAAAAAAACGATTTCTACAAATTCACTCAAAAGAAGTTCCAGGAAGACAACCGAAATTTTCCTAAAGAAACCGCGACAGCGATACTCGAAATCTCCAACGGTATTACCGAAGACGCATTTCAACTCTGCTCATCCATCTGGAACATAACGGAAGCGGGTGAAACCATTACAGAAGAAACTTCCCGCACCGCCCTGCTACGAATCCTGGCCCAGGAAGACTCCACCAATCGCCACCTATTCAATCTACTAAAATCAACCCAGAAAAAAGTCCTCTACGGCCTAGCAAGATCAGGAGGAAATGCACCCACATCAAAAGAATTCCTGAAGAGTTCAAACATCCCCCAGCCCTCATCTGTCTCGACAGCCCTCAAGCGTCTGACTCAACTCGACCTGATCTACCACCACGACGGCGAATATAAATTTTTCTCTCCGTTTTTTCGTTACTGGCTACTTGAGAAAAGTAATTTCCAAGTGTAAAACTTTAACGTTAAAGTTTTTGAGAAAGCAGTGATTGCTGGAAACATTTCGACCAGCAGAGCAAGCAAGCTTATTAATGTTGATGAGTTAATAATGAAAGCTTGGGTTGAATTATTGTAATCTCAAAATTCCTGCCAGCCCATTTTTTCTTTGTGCGCCACGGCCACCAGGATGTATTTTTCAGCCCAATGGCGAATTCGTGCCTGACGTTCCTCTGAGAGAGGTTTAATTTTGCCCGGTACACCCATGACCATGGATCCAGGTGGTACGATCATTCCGGGAGTTACAACAGCCCCTGCCGCTACAATCGATCTTCGACCGATCACGGCGCCATCGAGAATTGTAGAACTCATACCGATCAGGCATTCGTCTTCGATGGTGCAGGCATGAACCATAGCTTTGTGCGCAACGGTAACGTAATCGCCAATAATGGCAGGCCCGCTGCTTGCAAGGTGAACTACCGTTCCGTCCTGAATGTTGCTCCCCTCACCGATCACGATTTTTCCTATATCTCCTCTAAGGACTACCTGATAAAAAATGCTGACCTTGGGCCCAATTCGAACATCCCCCATCACATCTGCGGACTTGGCTACCCAGGCAGTTGGATCTACTTGGGGAGCTCTACTCAAATATTTTTCCAAGCGTTCCTGATGCGTCATAGGGCCTACAATCGGGTGATTGCACCTGGGGCGCAAGTCGTTCCATAATTAGTAAATAAAGGATAAATTCAGCCAATACAGTACTTTACATATCTTAATATCATGATACGTTGATATGTTATTAAAAAATTGAAACCCATGATTGCTTCAATTCCGTCCACTAAGCCCGAATCCCAACGTTTCCAGCAATTGCGCGAGTTGCTGGACGAACGCATTGTATTCTTGGACGGAGCCATGGGCACCATGATTCAACGCCATAAGTTGGACGAAGAGGCCTTTCGTGGAGAGCGGTTCAAGGATCATTCCGTCGATCTGAAGGGGAATAACGACCTTCTCAGCCTCACTCGACCGGACATTATTGAAGCTATCCATCGTCAATACCTGGAGGCGGGTTCGGACATCATTGAAACCAACACTTTCAGTTCCACTACTATCGCGCAGGCGGATTATGGTCTGGAAAGTATTGCTTATGAACTGAACAAAGCTTCGGCGGAATTGGCCCGGCGCGTTGCGGATGAAGTGATGGAAAAAAATCCTGAGCGAACTTGTTTTGTAGCGGGCGGATTGGGACCCACCAACAAAACCGCTTCCATGTCACCCGATGTAAACGATCCGGGCTACCGTGCGGTATCATTCGGAGACTTGGTGGATGCATACTATGAAGCCGCAAAAGGGCTCGTTGAGGGTGGCGCCGATATCCTCCTGCCGGAAACTACTTTTGATACCCTCAACATTAAGGCAGCTCTTTATGGCATCGAGCGTCTGCAGGATGAACTACCTGAACGCATACCGGTGATGATCTCTTTCACGATCACCGATGCTTCTGGCCGTACTCTATCTGGTCAAACCGTGGAAGCATTCTGGAACTCGGTGCGTCATGCCCAACCAATTAGCGTGGGCATCAACTGCGCATTGGGGGCGAAGGAAATGCGGCCTTACATGGAAGAACTGGCTCGCATAGCGGACTGTTACACCAGCTGTTATCCCAATGCCGGGTTGCCCAATCCGTTGAGCGAAACTGGCTACGATGAAACACCGGAAATCACATCCGGTGCACTAGAGGACTATGCGAGCTCAGGATTCATAAACGTAGTCGGCGGTTGCTGTGGTACGACACCCGAGCATATAGCTGCCATCGTTCAGCGTGTATCCAATTTTTCACCACGCGCACCTTCCAAACCATCACGGGCTCTACGCTTGAGTGGATTGGAAGCACTGAACGTGGAGGAGAAAGACGCTCCTTTTCTCATGGTAGGAGAGCGCACCAATGTGATGGGTTCACCAAGATTCAGGAAATTGATTAAAAATGGAGACTTTGAGAAAGCCCTGGATATCGCGCGCCAACAAGTAGAAAACGGCGCCAACCTGATCGACGTAAATTTTGACGAAGGCCTACTAGACAGTGAGGCTTGCATGGAACGTTTCTTAAACCTGGTCGCGGCAGAGCCCGATATCGTACGCGTTCCCGTTATGATAGACAGCTCCAAGTGGTCGGTTATCGAAGTGGGACTCCGGTGCA
>JAPUIL010000553.1 GCA_027297085.1 Verrucomicrobiota bacterium
CGCAGACTCATAAATCACTATTATCCGCCTGTCTGGTTTCATTTTGCATGGCTGTTGCTCCTGGAGTTGTGATTGGAATAGAGAACTTTGAATCCCTTAAAGTCCTCGAGATGGTTTTGCCCAGTTATCCCATGAAAATGACCTTTGAAGGCATTTACGAAGGTAGCGCCCGCGTGATTATCAACGTGGATGAAACCGGCGAATTGGTAGATGTATACCAGGAGTCTTACACGCATCCCGAATTTGGCCGTCTCGCCGACAAGTATATCAGGTTGTGGACCTTTCAGCCCGCCAAATTAAATGGGGAGCCCATTACCGCGATTAAGCCAGTAGATTTTAACTTCGACGATAAACGCGGCGTATATTCTGTGGGAATCCAGGCAGCAATGGGCTCAAATATGAACTTCGGACGTTCTGCTAATTCAAAGCGGGTTTACAGCCCCGAAGAACTCGATGAGAATCTAGAGCCTATCGAAATGGTTCAACCTCCCTTTCCCGAAGAATTTAGAAATACCGATATCGAAGGAACGGCCACCGTACTATTCTACATCGATGAAACAGGCAAAACGCGTATGCCTCACGTTACCGAGTATTCCCATATGGACTTCGGTACTTCCGCGCTTTTAGCGGTTGAGAATTGGAAATTCAAACCACCCTTGGTTCGCGGAAAACCGGTATCCATAATGGTAAGTCAGAAGTTTAACTTTACCCAAGAGTTTCAAAAAATCGAGTAGTGATGCAGAGCAAGGCGCAGTTCGCAAGGTCACGCGGGAGCGTAGGTTTTTACGTGACCTAAGAGGGTTTTGCGGACGGTAACACAGCTATTCGCGCTTATCGGTTTTAGCCTTAAAAAGAGTGTTTTTGAAACGTCACTTTGGGTGAACTTTTCATTTGTTGTACTAATTTCCATAACACACTGGTTTAAAAGGAGATAAATTTTACTCTTTTGAAGGCGGTTGAAACGTTTGGGTTTACCGAAACATCCAAGAAATAAGATGGGCGTGTATTTCGAACCTACGTTGAGATCATGGTTGTAAGGCGTTGGCCACACGGCCATTGCTACACTGTAGCCATGATCGTGAGATTATGGAAGATTCGGAGATGCTCACAATTCAAGAAAGCGACAATATCCTCGGAATGAGATACCAATTCTTTTTAATTTTTTTCTTCCGGCGTAAACAAGACGTTCTTCGCGCTTACCCGGTTAACTGGTTAGTAACTTTTTGGATTCCGTGAACTTCTTTGATCTTTGACTTAAGCATCCTGCGTAGTCTTTTGCGTGTGCGATAAAGCCGCGTTTCAACGCCCTTTGGGCTGCACCCAAGAATTTCCGCGATTTCCTTATAAGAGAGTCTTTCGTATTGGTATAGAAGGAGGGTGGTCTTCAAGTCATGGGGTAGCGCCATGATCGCTGAACGTAGATGCTCGATCAAGTCATTCGTTTCCGTCAAACTATCCGGTGTCGGGCTAAGATCGGGAATTTCGATACTGACACCTGACGATCCTTCGTCCGCATTTTCTGTCATGTTGAGGAGTGCGACAGTAGGATGCCTGCGTTTCCAGCGACCGAAATTGCGGCATTGATTTGCCAGGGTGGTAAAGAGCCATGCAGACAGCCGGGTATCTGGTCGAAAGCGATCCTTGTACTTGTATACCTTTACAAATGTTTCCTGCACCATGTCCTGTGCATCTGTTTCATTTTGCACATAGCGCCAAGCGAAACTGGTAAGAGGCCGTTCCCAGCGATCCATGATCTCGTTGAGTGCGGAGTCTCGACCGTCTCTCAGCTCCTCCAGTAAGCGGAGATCAGTCTGAGTATCGTGGGGCATAAAAGGGACCGATTAAGTAGATTAGGAGCCTTCTGGGTAAGTGATTCTGAAATCGCGGATTAACAAGTCGAATCGTTCCTTTTGCTTCGTGTTCATGATGGAGCCGACTTTTTTCAGAAAATTATTTGTGGAGGACGTATAGGTTTTATCCAGATCCACTTTTTCCTGAAGGTAGCTATAAAAAGCTAAAAAATCAATTCTATCGTTCTCGATTCGTTCGGCTTCCATGGCCGCCAAGCGAGTTTCCAAATACTCGATTTGCTCCTGAAGTTGTTCGATCTCAGGTTGGTGATCCTTGTGCATGGCTAGCACAATCTCGAATTGTTCAGAGGTCAAAGACAGGTAATCCTTAATCCAGGTCAATTTGCATTCAAGGGTGTCTTCGTCGCAGGGTTTATGTGTATTGAAATAGATATTTTGCGCCAACAGACCCGCCGCCAATCCAAAGAGTATGGTCAACCATCCACGTTTCATTTTGGCCCCTCCGATCTGAAATATGATTGTTGGGAATCAATCAATTCTATGTAAGTTTGATCCAGTTCCTGAGTTTGAATTTGTTTGGCTTGAGAAACCCGGAATTCCCCAATCAATAGTCCGCATATCACGCTGGCTCCGATGAATGCCACCGCGGTCAAGGGGCGAGATAAAGCAGTCGTGAAACGATTGAGCCAGTTTTGTATAGAGGTATTCGCGCGCTGGTCGCCCGATGCTATACGAGTCCAAACGCGGTGTTTCAGTTGTGGGTCTCGGGCTGGTAAATCCTGCCATTGGTCGAGGAGCCCATTTAATTCGTCTATGTCAGTCATGGGTTTAAGTATACTTATCCATTGAAATAACCCCGAAAAAGTGGGTTACCCTTCAAACATTTAGCTAACCAGATCGATTGCCTGAGGTGGTGGGTCTCGAAAAGGGTGCAGTATGCCTCGGAGGAGCCGGGGTGATCGAATCCTGTTTTTCAAGGATCTCCGATGGTATAGTTACTTCAGATCCGGCTACCGCGTCTTCAATTTGCTGAAGCTTTGTCGATCCCAGGACCATGGAAGTCATGGCTTGTTGGGCCAACGTCCAGGCGACGGTGTATTGAGAAAATGGTACGCCTACTTCATTCGCCAATGCTTCTGTTGCCTCCAGCTGGTCGAAGATGGCGTCCTCAGGATTGGAAAGCCAATTGGGATTCTCTTTCATCCGCGAACCTTCCGGAATTTCTTGTCCGCGTTTGTATTTACCGGTCAGGAGTCCGCCTTCCAGAATTTGATAAGGAGTAACGCCGATGTTGTGTTTATCATAAAACTCCAAGTCTATGTTGAAATTACGTTTCATCATGCTGTAGGGAATTTGTGAGGACACCGGTTTTGGCCAGCCGTATTTGTCGGCAATCCAGAGAAATTCGCAGAGATCAAAAGCAAAATGATTGGATACTCCGAAGGATCTGACTTTTCCCTGGCGGACAGCGGTCTCGATAGCGCTTAAAG
>JAPUIL010000554.1 GCA_027297085.1 Verrucomicrobiota bacterium
TCGGACCGTCCCCCTGTACCCGTCCCTTGCCCCTAATCGTCCGAATGGGTGCTTTCGGGATTCGTCGGCACGTATTGGTCGGGATCGGACGGTGGGATGTTGTTTTCGTCGCGACCTTCATACCACATCATGTTTTTAACCGGCTTCGTGAGTTCAAAGATGCTGTCCAACAATCCTTCCGGCATTTCAAAATCAAGCGCTGCCAAATTGCGCTCTACTTTTGACGGCGTGCTCATACTCACCACGGTCGATGCCGATAAATCACAGTCCAGTGTGTAACGTAGCGCAACCTGCGCTAAATTCACGCCATACTTTTCGCGGCAAAGCTTCGCTATCCTCGGCACCATATCTAAAACGGGTTGAGGCGCGCGGTGCCATTCCGGGGGAGAATAATCAGTCAGAAGTCCCTGTAACAAGGGAGATGCGTTGAGCAATCCTATCTCCTGCTTCTTCACCACATCTTCTAACTCTGTCGCCATTTCATCTTCAATTAAGGTGTAGTGACCCCATGACATTATCGTATCCGGCTTCACCTGTTCGGCAACTTTGCGGAGATAGCGAACCGGAAAACCTGTTATCCCGACGAAACGTGCCTTCCCGCTATTCTGCACCTTGCGCGCCGCTTCAAAAGTTTCGTAAACGATCTGATCATTGGTCCCAAATTCGACATCGTGTATCTGATAGACATCCAGGTAGTCGGTCCGCAGACGTTTCAATGATTCATCTATACTTTCGGTTACCCGCTTTGCCGAAAAATCGAACTCCCCGAATTTATCCCGGCAGCATTTAGTGGCTAAATATACCTCGTGACGCCTGTCTTTCAGCGCCAGACCCAGACGTTCTTCTGCGAGCGTGAATCCATACAAGGGTGCTACATCAAAATAATTAACACCACCGTCAATGGCTGCCTGCACTGCTGCCTCCCCCTCCTTGGGATCCCGTTTGCCGTAAACCTCACCAAGGGATGCTGCGCCAAAACCAAGGATGGATACTTCCAGGCCTGTTTCACCTAAGGTGCGATACTTCATTATTTATCCAATTGATTACCATCCGAGGGGGTCAAACCTGGAATCCCGCATTGGCATGCACGATTGCAAGGAATGACCCCGTGCTCGTCGACACCACGGAAACTCATCGAAAAACGCTTAACCGAGTTTCATTCAAGGCTGACCTCATAACTCTAACCGTTAATGTTTTGCCAGGTTTGGCTTTTGCTGGATTCAAGAATTGCTGCACAGATTTTGTCTGTTTCCATTGCATCGGAAAAGGTGGGAAACTGTCTTTCGTGGTCGCCGCCTTCGAGACTTTTCAGGAACTGATAAACTCCGTGAATAAACGAATGTTCGAAACCGATAACAATTCCGGGGACCCACCAATTTTCCATATAGGGGTGTCCGCCGTCGTTGTTGGATACATGGATGTTGCGCCATCCGCGAACGGCGCTGTCATCGTTTTGATCAAAGTAGGACAAGCGGTGCAGGTCGGGTAGTTCCCAGCTGACCGAGGCGTTTTCACCGTTAATTTCAAACCTATAGAACGCCGTGTGTCCGCGTGCATAGCGAGTGGACTCAAAAACTGCCATTGAACCGTTTTTAAAGCGTGCGAGAAAAGCACAGGCATCATCGATACCGACTTTCTCAACTTTACCGGTTTCCTGGTGCAATCGTTCCTTGATGAATGTTTCGGTCATGGCCGTAATAGACTCGATAGGTCCGTTGATCCACATGGCGGTATCAATGCTATGGGCAAGAAGATCGCCGGTGACACCGCTGCCAGCCGAGTTGACATCCAGCCTCCACAATCCTTCACCACCTTGAGGTACGTTGGGGTCAATGGTCCAATCCTGCAGGAAGTTTACGCGGTAGTGAAATATGCGGCCCAGTTTGCCGCTATCCACCAGGTTCTTTGCGAGTGCGATGGCGGGTACAAACCGGTAGTTATACCAAACCATATTGGGAACACCGGCCTTTTCTACGGCGTCTACCATTTCCTGACTTTCGGCCGGATTGAGTCCCAGTGGTTTTTCACAAAGCACCATCTTGCCGGCTTCCGCCGCGGCAATGGCCATTTCCTTATGCACATGATTCGGCGCCACGATATCAATCGCATCGATGTCGTCTCGCTCAATGAGTTTGCGCCAGTCGGTCTCGTAGCTTTCATACCCCCAATTATCTGCAAATGCTTTAACCCGTTCTTCATTTCTTGCACAAACTGCCTTGAGGATAGGTTGGTAGGTTGTGTCGAAAAATTTGGGTGCTTGACGATAGGCGTTCGAGTGGGTTCGACCCATAAATCCACAGCCGATTACGCCGATATTTAGTTTTTCCATTTGGGGTATTTTGTTGAATGATGAGAATCCGCGAGATCGTAATCTCAAAAAGCCAATAGAATCCTAAGGAAGATGAACTGAATTCTAATTTCAGGTCAATTTGAAAGACGGAAGCCGGGGGTCAGAGAAGCCCTCGTATCAAAGTTTTCTGGTCTCGGAATGTGTGATTATCGTGGGACCATCAATAGCATGCTTCCATTTGTGACCGCTGTCATTGAGGCATTTGGAGTGGATCGTTGCATGTTCGCCAGTAACTTTCTGGTCGATATAAAATTCAGCGACTATCAGACCTTTTGGAATGCCTACGATTAGATTACCGCGGAAGCTTCAGATGATGAACGCAGGAAACTTTTCGACGATAATGCTGAATATTTTTATCGGATAGGATCCATTTTCAAACTTGGGGATCGACAGTACCGCAGTACCATTACCAAGATTAACCAATGAAGTTCATCTTAAACAGCAAAGAAAGGAAAAACGTACATGCCTAGGCCTAAGATATCAGAAGTCGACCCTTACGATAGAAAGACCGTAGCAGTATTGGATAGTGAGATGTCCTATATCGATGTAGGCGAAGGTGATTCCGTGGTTTTTATCCACGGGAACGGCACGTTTTCATACGTTTGGCGCAATGTGATTCCTTACGTGGAATCCCTGGGACGTTGTCTCGCAATGGATCTGATGGGCTGTGGCAAGTCTGGCGACATTCCATCGGGATCCTACGGAATCCCGGACCAGGGTAGGTATCTGGATGGCTGGTTTGAGGCAACGGATCTCGGCAATAACATTCATCTTGTCCTCCACGACTGGGGAGGTCCTCTCGGATTCGACTGGGGCTATCGCAATCAAGACCGGGTAAAGAGTATCACTTATATGGAGACGCTGGTTACACCGTTGGAATGGGATGACTGGCCGGAAAT
>JAPUIL010000555.1 GCA_027297085.1 Verrucomicrobiota bacterium
TCCGCAGGTGAAGACGCCGAACATCGACGCGTTAGCAGAGCGAGGTACTTTGTTCACCAACGCCTACTGCCAGGCTCCCATTTGTAATCCATCGCGAACGAGTGTTATGACCGGTCTACGACCTTCGACGACCGGAGTATATGCTTTGGCTCCCTGGTTTCGGACGGTGGATGAGTTGAAGGACCTTGTGACTTTGCCACAACATTTTTCGAACGCCGGATATACTACCTATACCGTCGGAAAAATTTACCACGGTAGGAATTGGAATAGTGTGGGCGTGAAAGAGTTCGATGTTGTCGGAAAGACAGAACCCGGATTGGTGCCGAAAGAGAAACGTGTGGCCACTCCTCGAGGAGGACGCGGTATGGACTGGGCCGTTTATCCTTACGAAGAGTCTGATCACAAAGATTGGAAAACAGCGACTTGGGCGGTTGAGCATCTGGACAACATGCCTTCCGATGATCCCTTCTTCATGGCTGTGGGTTTCGCGCTACCGCATGTACCATTGCTCGCTACTCAGAAGTGGTTTGATATGTATCCAGAAGATGAAGTCGTACTGCCTCGGATGCTTTTGGACGATCGTAAGGATACACCGCGTTTCAGTTGGTACCTCCATTGGAAGTTGCCTGAACCACGTCAGAAGTTTTTACTCCAGTCCGGAGAGCAAATAAAAATTGTTCAAGCTTACCTCGCCAGTGTGAGCTTTATGGATAGTCAGGTTGGTCGAGTACTCGATGCCTTGGAGCGAAATGGGTTAGCGGATGACACCATTGTTGTCCTGTGGTCGGATCATGGCTACCATTTGGGAGAAAAAGAAATCACCGGGAAGAATACTTTATGGGATCGATCCGCTCGGGTGCCTTTGATCTTCGCCGGACCTGGTGTTAGCGAAGGTCAAAACTCTGGTCGGCCGGCGGAGCTTTTGGATATGTATCCCACCTTAAGCGAGCTCTGTGGATTGGATATTCCTGGTCACTTGGAAGGCCTCAGTTTGGTGCCTCAGTTAAAAGATGCGAATGCACCGAGAACCCGACCAGCCATCACCACAGATAATCACGACAACCACGGACTTCGAACCGAGCGCTGGAGATACATACAATATGCGGATGGATCGCAGGAACTCTACGACATGGTCGAGGATCCGAATGAATTTACGAATCTTGCCGGAGATCCGAAATTTGCTGCAGCGATATTGGCTCTGCAAAAGCAGCTTCCGAAAATAAACAAGAAACCGGTTCCAGGCAGTGCCAACAGGATACTCATTTATGAAAATGGAGTAGCCAATTGGGAAGGGGAGGATATCGGCCAGAACCAGGCGATCCCGGATTAATTGGCAGCCGTCCTAAAAACTTTTTGTAGCTTTTTCGACGTTTGATATTTTATCTCCTAGGTAATCTCAAAATAATGCCACCCGAGAATTCAGAGTAGAGCCGTTGGTTTACGGAACATCTTCAGGAGACAGGAAGGGGTCAAAACGTACAATCTAAAAATTCACACTTAGCTCTGTTCTCCCACCCTCAAAGGCATGCCACGAAAACAGCGAATTGAGTATGCCGGTGCCGTATACCACATCATTAGTCGGGAAAATTACCGAAAGGATTTGTTTGCTGATGCTAAGACCGCGGAAGTCTTCGAAAAGGCTACCTTTTCATTTCAAGTTCCGAGACCAGAAGCCGACACAAGTCTCGCCGTATTTATAGAAGGCGGACGTGTCCATCCTAGCCTTCTTGGCGACGTTGGACGTGTGCCTCGTAGCTTGGAAAGCGGTGTAGCATGACCGGCTCACAAAGACCGGACTGTTACTGTGTCCCTCATTTTATCTCGCCGTATCGTTAGGAGGCGGAAGCTTGTAAAGCGACGTGGGAAGGAATGGCCCTTTTTGATTTCTCCTTATTTCCTTTCTATAAACACTAAACAACTAGGACCGTCCCCTTTTTCTCCACGCTTTTGCGCCCCGCTAAAACAGAATTAAGCCGGATTAAATCATGGCAAAAACTCATCCCCATCAAACTACAATTCAAGGATAGACTATAATGGTATTTTTTCGAGTCAATGTATTTGAACTATGGATACGTATAATCACAGGACTTCTATTATGCAGATGGATTACACCAGCCACAACGACCTCAGAGGATTAATGTCCATTGAAACTCTCCCATTCCCAATCCTCTCAGAATTTAGATCCGCTTATTCGACATTAATGCTCCAAAGCTCCTTGCCCTTAAGGTTAAAATTTTAAAGTGTATTTCCCTGAAGTTCCTGAAGCCAAGCAATCCGAGATCTCCATCCGCTGTCGGGGAATGACTTATACGCATGAACATTTTTATCCAGCAACCGATTCAGACACTCACAATTGGTTTGAAGTCTACAAAATCGGGCGCAGCTAGTTGACCACTTCACCATCATCCAACCCAGCTTCGCACTGGTTGATTCGAATTTCCAAACACTTCGAACACCTGGCTGACGATATCATCGCTGACCTGGGCGCGACTCTGACCAAACGACTAGGAGAAGAGTACTTCCTCCTTCAGTGTCCTGAGCCGACGGATATATCGAACACGGATGCGGCCCGCTATATCCGTTGGAACTTGCCTGTGGATCACGCCTGGCCGTGCAATCCGGAAAAAATGGATGGATTCATCGAGAAGGCCGCACAGACACTGCTAAAGAAATTCGCTCATCGGGACTTGCAGGGCGTCTATGTAGGGCGGATGGATCCGAGCTCACCACGGAGCTACTACAAGTCGTTGGCAACCAACCTTCGAGGCAGGACCCTACCGCTTTTTGCTGCGCAAGTTAAGGGACTCAAGGACGTGGAAGAACAGGATCCCAAACGCTCAAGCTTGTTTTGTTTGGTCGGGAAGGAAGGACTTTATTGTGGAATCCAGAGTCCTCTGAAAGCCAACGGATTCTACCCAGGTGGAACCAAATTCATCAGCCAGAAGGCGCCGCATACAGTTAGTCGGGCCGGAGCGAAGATTGCCGAGGCACTCCATTTCCTGAAACTACACCGGCCATTGCCAGGGAAAGGGAACCACTGGCTGGAACTGGGGGCCAGTCCGGGAGGCATGACTTCAGAGTTGCTGGAGCGGGGATACCAAGTGACTGCGGTAGACAGGGCGCCTCTTGATCGTAGACTCGACCGGCGAGAAAGACTACACTTTATAAAGGCTGATGTGGCGAAATATCACCCCGCAGGACGTGTGAGCTTCGATGCTATTCTTTGCGATATGAATGGAGATGTCCAAACAGCGCTGGGGCAAGTGATTCGTTTATCGAAACACCTTCGGCCTGAGGGTTTAGCACTATACACTTTGAAGTCTCCAGGCGCCAAGAGTTTCAGAGAAACAAATGACCTGTTCCATTTGGCAATCGCTAACGCCGGGGCCGCAGGCATGAAACTGATTGCGAGCACCCATCTCACCTACAACCGTCACGAGTTTACCTTGTTCTTTGAGCTCAAGACAAAGGTGGTATGATCCCCACGCCAAAGGAGAAGATGAGGCCTTTGGTTACCATCGTCCGTGGTGCTATGTAGGTAATCCTTATGACTCGGGACCCTGGGCGAAGACGATGAGGACGGGTCGTTATCGTTTTACCCGGTGGACGACAGAGATTGAAGGCGGAGAAGTAGTCCAACTCGAGCTCTACGATCACCGGATAGATCCTGGTGAACAACACAATATCGCTCAGGGCAGTAAAAAGGGTCGTTCCTTGAACATTGGTATCGGGCCGTTCGCATCCATATATTGGGTACGCTACTTTTGAGTTTTCGTTGAGCAAACCGGGGCTCTGGTTGAGGGAGACGAAAGGAGTCAGTGGTACGGGAAAAAGGAATGGGGCCACGGGGTCAGATGGGGCCACGGGAGTTATGACCCCGTTTCCTCTTCCCTTCAGCCTTTACGAGCAAATTCTTCTGCACCAATCGGTCTCGATTTAGTCGAAGGCGCTGGTCAGTTGCATTCATTTCGCACATAGAAATCATGCGACCGTCCACTGGCAACTTGAAGGTGCAGGCATCTAGCCGCTCTTGCCCGAGCGGAGTCTCAAGTTCGTCACGGCCCATGAATTTATGCACGACTAGCAGAAGGGGTTTTACTCGTAGCGATAGTAGACCCATTGCCAGAGTGGGTAACCGGCGACCCAGACCCCAGAGGCGGTAGAAGCCGTAAATAAACAGTTCTATCAGCAGAGTAGGGTGCGCAAGCAAAGGCCAGAGCAGTTGTGACACAACAATAAGGCGATGGTCAGCCACATCAATGGGAATGGCGTATGCGCGAATCACCCTGGCGAAGATACGCTGATCCCAGGTTTTATTCTTGCGCACCACCTCGACTATCAACCTCCGCTTACCCGCTGATACAACCACCACCGGCACGGTGATATTGCACTCTGAATGTCCAAAACTCATGGTGTGGCGGTTTAGATGGGTTCCTGCGCCTGCACAGACTGCGTCCCAGACGGTCTCCATGGTGATGTGCTCCGCATCCCGATCTGCGGTGCGGCCAACCTGAGCTACCGGCAACAGACTGAGTATGCGAAAGGTGCCCGCATGGTCCAGAGCCCAGTCCACCACAGCGGGAATGTCCTCGAAATTTTGTGGTGTCACGGTGATCGTCTGTGCCGCATAGAGCGACTTGCCGGTTTGCCTGCGTACATCTTTCACTAACTCGATGAAGCGCTCTCTAATGGGATCAATGTCGCACTCGCTTAGGCCCATAGTCATACCCAGCCGGCCTTTCTGGGTCGTATCTATATGGAAGCTAATTTTCCGAAGGCCGTACTTTTCTACCAATGTGTTCAGATAGCCGCGGACTTGGAGCAGGCGCTGACCGTTGGTCATTACCATGGGATCCAGGCCTATCTGCCGGGCGTAGGATACAATCCTGCCCAACTCCTCTACCGGAAGCAGAGTCACCTCGCCTGAGGTGACCTGCACCTTGCCGCGGGCACCCAGATGCATCCTGAGCGAATCGAGCTGCTCCTTTATTGTTTCAAAGCCCAGCGGGCGCGTAAAGTTTGCGATCTCGGTTAAATAACAGCTAGAGCATGCAAAATTGCACTTTTCCATGATACTATGAGTCGCCCCGCATCCCACACTGTTGAGGCCAATAAACTGTTGTGGGGTGCGCAGAGATTCGGGAAGTTCGGCTCTCTTCTTGGCAAAGAGGGCGCGGTGCCATTGATTCCTGATTTTCGACCTTTGCCAGGCCTGAGACATGTTTTTCATTACCGTAGATTGTATAAAATTGGGATCTTATTTTCTTTGGTGCGGTTTGAACTGCCCGAATAGCCGGATCATCCAGGACGCCACGCCTTTCTCGAGAAAATGCATGTCCGCCACGCGGCGATTGACTCGCCCCAGTGTTGGGTAGACGTGGATCGCATTGCCGATTTGAGGCAGGGAGATTCCGTGTTCCATGGCCAACACCCACTCGGCCAGGGCTTCGCCGGCATTCAGGCCAATGATGTGCACCCCCAGGATCTTCTCTTTTTTACCCACAACCACCTTGATTTGCCCGTGCGGCTCTCCCTCGCAGACGGCCCGATCCACCTTGCTCATTGGTAACTGGTATTCGTGTGCCTCTCCATATTCTTTGCGGGCCTCCTCCAGGGTAAGGCCCACGCGCGCCACTTCAGGATCGGTGAAAGTCACCCAGGGGATCAGGTTCATCGAACGCTTAGACCGCCCTCGAAATAGAGCGTTGCGCGTGGCGATTCGTGCTTCGTGCTCGGTCCAGTGCGTAAACTGCGGTCCACCATTACAATCGCCGACAGCAAAAATGTGCCTCTGGCTCGTTTGCAGTGTATCGTCGACGATAATGCCACGTGGATTGACCGCCACGCCGGCTTTATCCAGGTCGAGCGCTTCGATGGAGGGTTTCCGTCCTATCGCGATGAAGATCGCGTCGCATTCCAGCTGGAGGCTTTGATCCTTTTGGCGAATGTCGATTTTCTTGATCCCGTCTTCTTCGCGAATGCATTCCGGTTCCGCTTCGAGCAGCAGTTCGATGCCCTCCCGTCTGAAGGCCTCGTGCAGCATCTGGGCGATCTCGGGGTCTTCGCGGTGCAGCAGGCGCGGTCCACGCTGTACGATCTTCACCTCGCTGCCCAATCGACTCAACGACTGAGCGATCTCGCAGCCGATAGGTCCTCCGCCTACGACGATGAGCCTGCGCGGCAGTTCCTTTAAGTGAAATACGCTAATGTGATTGATTGTCCCTACCTCCTCTATCCCGGGAATGGGTGGATTGACGGCATGGGATCCCGTGGCGATGAGGATCTTTTCTCCTGTCAGGCGCTCACCGCCCACTTCGAGAGTTTGCGGATCGACAAAACGCGCCCCGCCGAATTTCACATCGGATCCCATCTGGCGAAAGACATCGGGACTTTCGTGCGCACCGATGGTATCCTTGATATTCTGTATACGCCTCATAACGGCTTCAATATCCACCTGCACATCGGGCGTGGCCATGCCGTAGTCAGCTGCGCGACGCATGCGGTGGGCCAACCGCGCCGAGGCGATGAGTGCTTTTGATGGGACGCAGCCGTAATGCAGGCAGTCGCCGCCCAAACTCTCCCGGTCAACCAGCAAGACACGTGCGCCCAGCCGCGCCGCCATAGTTGTCGCCGTTATTCCGGCTGATCCTCCACCGATGACAATCAGATCGTAATTAAATGAATTTCCCATGCCTGTTTCCCATTATTATTGAATATTAAAAGAGCTATAATCTGTCATTGCAGGTGGGATTTAGAGGGCGCTGAAGAAAGGCGCTTGGTTAAGGCATTGAGGATGGTAGGTTTTGGAATTTAATAAAAATATGAGCTGCGCCAAAAAGATTCATTCCAAGAATCTTACATTTATAATTTTAGGTTACCCCGACTTATTCCATTTCGTACTACCTGACCTCTTCTCTGAATGTCCATTTTAAAGGCGGAGCCATACGGGGTCAGCGGAACCATATGGGGTCGGAGCCATATGCGGAGCCATATGGGAGCCATATAGGGTCATGTCTTCATTATTGACAAAAATCAATTGAGCATCTTTTTTCCTCTACATGGCGCGGAAGTTGAGAGTGGAGTACCCTGGAGCGTGTTATCACGTTATTAACCGTGGTAACTTCCAATCCAAAATCTTTTTAGCCAAGGGTGCGGCCGAGGCGTTTGAAAGAACCTTGTTTCAAGCCTGTGAACGCTTTGGTTGGAAGCTGAGCGCCTATGTAATCATGAGCAACCACTTCCACTTGGCTGTGGAAACTCCGGAGCCGAATCTGAGCCTCGGCATGAAATGGTTACAAGGCACCTGGGTGATGCGAAACAACCGATTTCGGCGTCGAACCGGACGACCGTTCCAGGGCCGTTTTAAAGGAATCCTCCTCGAACCCGAAGCCCTGGTACCTGTGACCAGCTATATACATCTCAATCCTCAAAGGGTGCAGCCGATGGGGTCATATCTTCATTATGGACAAAAATCAATTGAGCCTTCCGCCTTTAATTATTGCCCTCTTTCTCCAACACTTATTCAGTTCTATTTTTCCGAACCCGGAACTCTCTTTTTAATCCCCCATGTGTAGCGTTAAAAAGAAAAAAGGACTGGGAGAATCGACACAAAAAATGACCGCCAATTTTGACAGATATTACGCCGAGCTTCAAAAAAATCCTGTTG
>JAPUIL010000556.1 GCA_027297085.1 Verrucomicrobiota bacterium
GCCGAACCGTCCGTTTCTCTGGGCCAAATGATGCACTCCACATCTGGGATCGCTGGCTAGGCCGAGATCGAGCTCATCCACCGACGCAATTGAGCGACGCTGAAAAAGACGCCATGCGACGGTTTTTTGGGGCTTATCAACAGGTGTTTCACAAGCCTTTGGTAAACAAGAACAATCTCTTGAACACCTGCGCCCACCTGGTTGCGGACGTTTTTGATAATGCGTTTTTTATTTGCTTGAAAAGAAATCCAGTTTACCTGGCGCAGTCTCTGCTAAAAAGCAGGCTTGACATTCACGGCTCAACCGACGTGCCCTACGGGGTAAATCATCGCAACCCGGCGCATAAAGGGGCGGGCTTGGATATGGTTGAAGATGTTTGCCGGCAGGTCCTATTCCATCAGAAGATGACGGCCGAACAGGAGAGGCGGGTAGGCCCAGACCGATTTTGGGTGGTCTCTTACGAAGATTCTTGTCAAAAGCCGGAGGAGCTCTTAACGCGGGTCTCCGATGAGATTCTCGGTAAAGAGATAAAGACGTTGAAGTTGAAGCCTTTCAATACATCAAATAGGGTGAAGATAGAGCCAGGACTCTTCAATAGAATTGAGCAAACACTCAACCGCTTCGGAGAATCAGGCATTATCAACCAACCAATAAGTGACTTAATCGCAGATTAGTGTAACCAATATGCTTCTGAGGTTCTTTTGCTACATTGACAGCAAGATTCTTTCAAGTGCCAGACCATTGATCTTTTTGTCGGTTCTGGTTATTGCCTTGCCGAACCTATTTCTCCCTGAAGTGTCTGAACCGTTCTTTAATAATGACGAAACGCGACACGTCATGACAGGCGTTTTCTTCAGAGACTTCTTCGCAGACCTACCCATAAGCGAACCCAAGGAATACACCATCCACTACTATTTACAGTATCCTGCGCTGGGACTTCTTGTCTGGCCTCCGCTGTTTCACTTTATCGAAGGGGGGGTGATGCTCGTGCTTGGCACCTCGATCATCGTTTCAAGAGCACTTATCACTGCCTTTGCTCTTTTGGCTTTTTTGTATCTGTTTAAACTGGTGTCTCATACGCACAAGAGTTCAACGGCTGCTCTTGCGGTACTGATGTTTGGCTCATCGTCACTAATCATAACCTATGCAAACCAAGTCATGCTGGAGATGCCGATGTTAGCGTGCAGTTTGGCTGCTATTTACTACTTTGTGCGTTATGTTGATCAGCAAAATCGCCTTGATGTTGTATTGGCCACTTTGGCCACGGTGTTTGCTGTCCTCGTTCGGTATAACGGCGTGTCTCTGGTGCCCATCTTCATATGCATTCTCCTATTGAAGAAACGATTGGATCTGTTGCGTAGCCGTGAAGTCTTGGTGTGTGCTACTTTGGGGTCGCTGTTCGTGTTGCCCATCTATGGATTTAACCTGATGAATTATGGTTGGGTGCAATTAAACAACCAGTCAGCAAGAATTTCACATGGCCTGAGTGAGTTCCTCTCTCAAGTTGATTTTTGGTACTATCCCTCGCGACTACCCGAACAGATCGGATGGCTCGTGTTGGTACCAGCCTTGATAGGGTTATCGTTTTGTATGAATCGAGATCGTCGAAAATGTTCGTGGCCATATCTCGCCATTATCATCGTCACCTATGCCATGTATACCCCCATGTCTTTGCCATCATCCCGTTACGCAATATTTTGGATTCCAGCATTTGCCGTTTTTGCGGCTGAGGGTATGGAAATTATCTTGAACTGCGTGCCGAGGCCTCAGATACGCATCTTGATACTAATAATGCTGATTTGCGGTGTGCTAGCAACGAATCTGAGAGCCAAAAGGCGGTATGTGAGGGGTTATGAAGAAGCTGCCCAATACGTGACTTCCCATACACAAGACTCAAACTTTGTTCTTTTTGATGGAGACTTGGATGGAAATTTTATTTACCAGATTCGACGCAATAATCGAAGTAAGGATTTGTGGGTGTTGCGCGGTGATAAGCTTTTTTATAGCTTTATCGTCTATCCTGACGTTGCTTATAAAGAATATTCAAGGAGTGGCTCAGACATTTTGGATATCATTTTCAAGTATGATCCAGAATATATTGTGGTCGAAGAACCGAGACGTTCAACAATACCAATGGCCGATTCATTGCGAGCAGTTCTGAAAAGATATCCCGAGCGTTTTGAACTCGCGAATGTCGTTCCCATCCAGAGCAATCTGTCGGCGTTTAACGGTATAGATCTAAAGATTTATAGAAATCTCTTGCGAAATGAAGTTCGTGAAAACTCGTTGAGTATAGAGCTACAGGGGCTGCGGCGAACCATCAGCACCACCATCCGCAACTAACTCCCAATGGATGCTCTTTGCGAGCACAAGAACGATACGGATTTGACACAGGCCAACACGCGTGTTGAGGTGACCGACTGGGACCCGTCCAATAAGGATGATTGGGCTGCAGTCATTCAGGAGAATGCGGTCGTCAACCTCGGACATGCAACCTCAATGGCGCGACGCTTTCCGGCAGGCTTACGGACATGAACCGCTCTATTTGATGGCAACAGGTGAGGAAGATGGCAGTGCGGTTCTCCCTGCCTTTATCGTCCGCCGTCCCTTTGTGGGCCCTGTGGTATGCTCCATGCCTTTCCTGGATTCCGGTGGAACTTGCGGTTCTTCTGAACGTGCTTCAAATAAACTTGTTCAGAAGCTGGTTGAGCGGGCAGCAGAAGTAGGAGCGAAATTCGTTGAGCTGCGATGCACTACGCCGCTGGATCTTCCAATTACCCCCAATTTGGGCAAAGTTACCATGGTGCTACCCTTGCCGCACGATCCAACCGACTCTATGTAAGTATCGCTCGCGATCTCTCAACCAGGGGCGTGACTTCTTTGCGTTTTGATTATTCTGGAATTGGCGACAGTAGTTTACGCACGGATTGTCTGTCGTATGAGCAATCAGTTATAGATGAGACAGGACTCTTTTTAGATTATCTTCAAAACACCCAAGGCTTTACAGAGTTTGTTTTGATCGGTATTTGCTCGGGTGCTGACAATGCATTGCGAGTAGCCGTCCAGGATAAACGTGTTATCGGTTGTGTAGCAATAGACCCCTTGACGAAACCAACCTTAACGTTCTATTGGCGAACTTACCTGCGCCGTGCCATAAGCTTACAGAGCTGGAAAAACCTTGTCAGGGGTCGTAGCGATATCATTAAAAAACTTCAAAAAGCGAAAGATGTGCAGAATACACCTGATGATATTGAATTGTCGCGACCGGAAGATTTCTCCACCGTTGAAGCATTATCAGCTCTGAAAAGCATTTTGGAAAGAAACGCTCGTGTTTGTTTGGTATATTCAGGTGGTGTATCATACTATAATTATCTCGGAAATTATAAACACGAATTCCATTCGCTTCAAAAGAATGATAATTTTACGCTAATTTTTTTTAAACGCGCAAATCATACTTTCACGTTATTATATAACCAACAGATCTTGATGCAAGCTATTGCGGAGTGGCTTTCGTTTGTTACTGACAATTCCCACGAGGGTCTATGAAAAAACCGGCGGTGAAGAACAATAAATCGTTTTCTTCTTTTATCTTTGGAGAAGATTCTCTCCTTATTCAATGTTCTGAAATCCT
>JAPUIL010000557.1 GCA_027297085.1 Verrucomicrobiota bacterium
CATCACCCGAATGATCGCGGCGTAAAGCCGCTCCTCCATCTAGAGGTCTTAAATTCATTTATGTTTTTTAATTTTCAGGGCGAATAATGTTCACCTTAAAGGTGCATTTTATCACGCAGGTTTCGGCAGCGCGAAGGCTGCCCGGTACAAATCGACAAAATCTTTCACTTCCAGGGGCCTAGGATTAAATTGACCGGTCCACTGGAGTGCAGCCGCTGCAGCCAGTTTATCAATATCTGACGCATCAGCTGTGATCTCCGGTAACTCCAATCTACCAACCAGGTCCGCGACCCAATCGATCAATGGCTTTCTGCTGATCCCGGTCTCTCTCAAAATATTCGAATAGCGGACGTAAATTTTTGCGGCTTCGGGATCGGCCTCATTAAAGTGCATCACGTGCGGAAGCATTATGGCCACGGCTCGACCGTGAATCACATTATACCGGGCAGTCAATGGATTGGCGGAAGCGTGAGCCGCGCCCAGCATGCTGTTTTCGATGGCAAGTCCACTCAGGGACGCGCCGAGGAGCATATGTCCACGGTCATCACCACGAACACTACAGTCTACTATATCATCGATGGCACGGGCAATATGTCGAAAAGCAGCTTCAGAATACATAGCCGAAAGTTCGGTCCTCCTAGTAGACACGGATGCTTCCAAAGCATGAGCCAAGGCGTCTATCCCTGTTTGAACAGCGACCGGCAACGGTTGGCTATCGGTTATGTCAGGATCAAGGATAGCAACACGAGCCAGCGCCTTGGGATCGCCGCAGGCCATTTTTTCATGGCTACTTTCGCGACTGACGAGCGCATAGGATTGGCATTCACTGCCGGTACCTGCCGTGGTGGGAATGGCGACAAATGGCAAAAACGGTTTGTTCGCTTTACCATAGCCGTGGTAGTCGCTCATCTTCCCGCCGTTTGTCAGCAAAAAGTTACAGGCCTTGGCCGTATCCATACTGCTACCTCCTCCAAGGGCTACAATACCTTCAAATTGAAGCTCGGTGGCAGCGGCACAACATCTGGCGGCATCGCTTTCAGTCGGGTTCTCGCTCACTTCGTCATAGATGTGGACACGAATACCGGCCGATTCGAGAATCGATTGGGCATTGATCACATGACCTGCTTTGACGATACCCTTGTCGGTCACCAGCAAAACGGATGTAACACCTATCTCACGTACTGCGTCGGATAATTTACTCAGGGCGCCATTTCCAAAGATCAACTTTGGCGAGGGTCTGGATGCGAACGGGTCGACCATGTTATTTTTCCAGGGACATCAAATCTCCTTGAAGAGCGCGTCGACGGTAGAGAAATTCAAAAATGTTTCCTTCGTGGGGTTGCTCCCACTGGACACGATTCGTTGGATAGGGCCCAATGTTTAGGCGCTCGATATTTGTGCTGGTCATCAGATCCACCGTCCAGTCCGAATTGGCGGTAAACGCCGAAACGACCAGGGTCTCACCGATGGTATCGATCATCTTGTCCTGCGGTACTTCCACAATACTGGCGAAAGGAAACATGAACTCCGTATTGGCCAGCGGATGGTCGACGTCTTCACAGAGGATAAGAGTCGGACAAAGGAAGGTTTGCCCAAATTTCTCAACCAGCCGCGGACCATCACGGTACTGGGCGGTAAGATCAATTGCACCGGGCGTTTTCAGATGATCGTCGATCATCTCATCAATAGCCTTGGCATAGCCGGGATTGGAAAATCCGCACACCAGAGCATCGGGATCGTCGCGCGGAAGAGGTTCGATCGCCGCCAGTTTCTTGGCCAACGCATGTGCAACTTCATCCCGGTTTTTTGGAACCAGAACACCCGACGCATTGATGCAGCTGCGCCCACCGTTGGCGGAAATCGATTGCACGATTGTGTCGAGGTTCTCTTCCCACCCATCGATAAAGTCATCTCCGATCAGCACCTTACTCCGGCCAGAGCCATGCACTTGAATACTGCGGTAGCGAGCGTATTGCCTCACCGTCTTATCACTACCAAATGCGATGCCCCTACCCGTTTCAAAAAGCAGCGTGTTGCCGCCTTCATGAGTCGTAGGATAAAACCCAAAGGCTTCCTTTGGAAACCCAGCCGCAATCATAGCTTGGATAATGCGGAACGGTGTCAGAGGATCTTCTCGTCCAGGTTTTAGAACCACCGGAATCTTTAATACCGGAGCCGGAAGCCACAAAGAGTTAACCCCTGGCGAATTACTAGGAAGAAGCACGCCCAGGCTCTTGGTCTGCGGGAAAAAATTTACCTCGATCCCGTCCTGGCGTACAAACCCATTATCAAAAAGCTCAAGCGGCATGCCCCGGGTAAGTCCCGCGAGAATGGCCCGGATATTGGCCATCGCTTCATACACCTTGCCCATATTCAAACGACAAAGACTATGCGGCAGTCCGGTGGAAAAAGAGAGTGCAGCAGCATACTCCTCCGGGCTCTGCATTTCATCACCCATTCCCCAGGGCAAATCACCATTAAGAAACAGTTCGGCCGCTTTTTCGCAGTAATCGGCCAATGTGTCGCAGGGAATTGCCCGCAAGGCTGCCACCGCGTTGTCGATTCCCAGAAAATCGCGCCGGATAATCCCGGGATTGGCGACACTCACTTCTATCGGTTTGCCTTCGCACTCAAGATCGGTTGTATCCAGACTTTGATACATTTGGCCCAATCTCAAAACGGGGATGTGGATCTTGTCGCTCATAATAGAAAATGGGTTATTTAATAAACGCCTTCAATAACGGTTTTGGAATCTGACTGGAAGGGACGCACATCGCCGACTCCATCCCAGGCAAATTCATCGCAGGGCGCACGCCGGATAGCTTCGTCCCGTTCGAGGACCCGGGGTACAAAAAATTCCTTAGTCATGGTGGTTAGTTCAACCCGGCCGTATTCCTCGTAATCCACCAGCTCATCAGGATCGTCCGGGTCAACCACACGGAGAACCGCACGAGGCTCTGGCGCGTAGTAAGTCAGGCTGTAGTTATCCTCTGGGGTCAGCTTTCTACTGATAGCCAGGCCCATGAGGGTATTTCCATAAGTCGGCGCAAAATTGATCTGCCCTTCCAGGACCTCTTCGTAGATGAAGCGCACATATTGAGGAGTCATAGTAGTGCCTCCAGCAAAACAGGCTTTGAGTCCGGTCTTCACCAGAGACATGCGCTCAGCCAGACTCTCCAGGAGTTTGGGAGTGGTAAACATGCACTGGATGTTGCGATTGCGCAGGATCGCTGAAGCCTGATCGATAACGTGTTCCTGGTATTGTTTAGCCATCGGTATCTCGCCCATACCAATCAGGCGTTTTACCCAGCGCGGATCTAGGTCGACAAAGTAACAGGCACCCCCCCGATAGTTAGCCAGGTGT
>JAPUIL010000558.1 GCA_027297085.1 Verrucomicrobiota bacterium
TCCGCGATTAGTTCCCGAGCGATTGACGCGACCGTTGCCCTGAGAGATCCGAGATTCGTAGGGATCAAATTGCCAGAGCGCTTCCCCGGTTGCGGCATCCAACGCAAAAACAATCAATTGAGCGGTAGTGCCATAAAGAACGCCATCAATTATCAAGGGATTACACTCCAACTGTATCCGGCTGCCTTCTGGCCGTTCTCCCGCATTAAAGGTCCAGGCGATTTCCAGCTGGTCGACGTTGTCCTTCGTGATTTGATCCAGGGTGGAGTACTGACTGGATGACTTGTCTCCAAGATATACGGGCCAGTCCTGGTCTCGATCCTGGTTTTGGCAACCGGCAAGGAGACAAATAATTTGGCATAATGAGATGACAAAAACTTTTGGAAAGAAATTCACTTTTATTGCGACTTCTTGGGGTTGACTACGAGATCTTCTGGAGATTGCGGATTGGGGAGATTACCAAAGCTTTGAAGACTTCATGACATCTCTGATTCAGGAGTCCGATGAAGTCAAGAGCCGGGCGGCTTCATGGTACTAAGGGTGTGGGATTCTACGGGGTAAGTTAAGATGCGTACGGTGGGCTCCCGCTTCGCTTGCCTATAAAAGAAATCGTCAGCGAGCTAACTCCTACACCTCGATTCGGAACTCTCCATTGTAGGAGTTAGCTCGCTGACGAATCAGTCTTCCAACCCAAGGGACTGATCGCTTGACCTTGACCCTTATTAAGGACGTTGACTCATCGCGACGAAGAAAGAATTCTGTTTCTCAATGAAAGCCGGTCGAATAATCGGACCCCGTAAAGTTGAGATAATCGATGTTCCTATTCCTGAACTCGGTGAGAACGAAGTGCGTTTTAAAATCGAAGTAGCCTGTCTCTGTGGGTCGGATTCTCCACTTTTCCGCAATGACTACGAGCAGCTCAAAAAGTCTGGGAAACATGCGAACGCTGTATTCTTCGACTACAACCGGGAATCGATGTACCCGATGGACATTGGCCTGACCTTACATGAATGCATGGGCACGGTTACGGAGAGCCGGAATTCCCGGTTCAAGGTGGGTGACTTTGTTCTAGGAGTCCCGGTCCTTCATCATGGATTCTTTGAATATTTGACTCTGCCTACTGAACGCATTTTCCCTATGCCAAGCGGGCCCGTATCCAAAGAGGAAATACTCATGAGTCAGCCGCTAGGTACGATTCTGTACGGATTCCGGAAGCTTCCAGAAGTTGCCGGTAAGACGGTTGCGGTGATTGGTCAGGGGCCAATTGGTTTGATGATGAATGGCGTGCTGAAGAATTGGGGAGCAAAACAAGTCATAAGTATGGACCTCCTTGCTTACCGCACCGAAGTGGGTAAGCAAATGGGCGCGACTGAGGTGATTAATAGTTCTACAGACGATCCCCGTGAACTTGTGGAGCAACTTACTGATGGTAATTTGGCCGATATCGTGATCGAGGCCGCCGGTCACCACGAATTATCCATTGACCTTGCCGTGGATCTGGTGGCTCGAAATGGGCATGTGCTTCAGTTTGGAGTGACTGATTATGCCTATGTGGATCAGTATCCCGCCGGAAAACTCTTTTATAAGAATGCCTCCTTGCACAATTCGGTTGGAGCTTATTACGAGAAAGACTTTGTAGAGGCTGCCCGCATGATCACCGAAGGGAAGATTGATGTGAAACCGCTCCTGACCCATAGCTTTAAACTCGATCAGGTTCAGCAAGCCTACGAAACCTACGCGGACCGTCTGGACGGAGCTCTGAAAGTGTTGCTCGATTTTTCTTAAGACGAGATCTTTGGCGGAGGAAGTATGAGGTCGCGCTTTTTAATTTATCAGATTTTGTCCGATGACGAAGAGGTCGATAGAAGCTTTCTCCAACTCAATGTGGAATAAATTGTCTGCGCTGGCAAGAGTATAGCTGTTTGTGGGTAAAATCTGGTTTTTAAGAAAAAGGGATTTACTCCAGGAAACTCCATAAGGAATATCCGCACTCAATTTGTTCTTATTCGTCTCTTTAATCGTATGACCTACTCCAAACAACCTACCACCCGTTGGTGGCCTTTGATATCTATCTGGATTTTGGCGCTCGGAGCCGGGATCTATTTTGCTCTGACCAGCGATATCAACAGGCAGGGTTTGATCATGAAATCGATCGGCGCGGGTATCGTTGCCGGGGCTTTGTCGGTCATGTGGTTACTGGCTCTGTCACGTCTTCCTTGGGGGATTCGTTTAAAAGGATTCTTCGGAGTCGTTCTTCTGGGTGTGGCTTGTATAAGCTTATTTCGGTATGAAGGAGTTTCCGGGGATCTTTTTCCGATCATCAAGTGGCGCTGGTCCGCAGCGGCTGAAAAGGTAGCCACCGGGATAGTAGATTCGTCCGATCTGGTGGATGGCAGCTATCCTCAATTTCTCGGACCGAATCGCGATACCACGATAACCGGTGTGACCTTGGATCCTGAATGGAATAGGAAACCGCCAAGGCTTATTTGGAAACAACCGATTGGTGAGGCCTGGTCGGCGTTTGCTATTTCAGGAAATCGAGCTATCACTCAGGAACAGGATGGTGAAGACGAGCTGGTAGTTTGTTATGAATTATTGACCGGAAATGTCTTTTGGGAGCACCGGTATCCGGCGCGTTTCGATAATCCGCTTGGCGGCATCGGTCCGCGTGCAACCCCCACCATTGATGAACATCGCGTATTCACGCTGGGTGCCTTGGGCGATTTATTTTGTCTGGATCTGGAAACTGGAGAAAAACTTTGGGGGCATAATGTCTTGGAAAAGCATGGAGCTTCTCTGCCGGATTGGGGGATGGCTGGCTCGCCATTAGTCTATGGAGATTTCCTGATTGTTAGCGTGGGTGGGTCGGGTGGTCATTCTCTCGTGGCCTATGACAAAACCACAGGCGATAATTTTTGGAGAGGAGGGAGTGGTGCTGCGCATTGGAGCTCGCCTGTGTTATATGATATTGCCGGGAAAAAACAGGTTTTGATATTTAATAAAAAGGCCTTGGTTGCCCATGATGTAAGTAACGGGAAAATTTTATGGGAATATCCTTGGCTTACAGATGGCATGCCCCATGTAGCCATTCCGGTTCTGGTTCCGGGAGATCGTGTTATCCTTTCCAGCGCTTATGGTAAAGGTGCCGCCATGCTGCAAATCTCTCCGGGGGAAAAGAAACAGAAAGTTAAAAGGCTTTGGAAGACCCTCCACCTGAAAGCGAAGTTTAATAACTACGTATTCAAAGACGGATACATTTACGGTTTGGACGACGGTATGCTGACTTGCATTGATGTGGAAAAAGGCAGACGCACCTGGAAGAAAGGACGCTACGGTCATGGGCAGAATATCCTGGTTGGCGACTTGATGCTACTTACGACGGAACAAGGAGAAGTGCTTTTATTGGAACCTGTGCCGGAGGAGCCTCGAATATTAGGCAGCTTTCAAGCCTTGAAAGGCAAGAGCTGGAATCCTCCTGCATTGGTTGGGGAATATTTGCTCCTGAGAAATCATTTGGAGGCGGCGCTCTATCGCTTGCCGCTGTTGGAGGAGTGAATACAAAAGGTTGTTCCTGATAGCCGCAAAGGAGCGCAAAGATCGCAAAAATCAGTCTAGAGCATTTTAAGAATATTTGTTGCAAACAGAATGATCGGCGGCAGAGCGAGGACGCTCTTGCCCTACCACGGAATGTCACCTAACTCCTGAGCACCAACTCCTGGCAATAAGTAGGAGATTAAGTAGGAGGCTAAGTAGGAATGGTGGTTACCTTCCTACATACCTTAGTCGGTACACCTTATTTCCTTTATCGTCGCTGAAAAGGATGGATCCGTCCGGTGCTTCGATACAATCAGCCGGGCGGCCGAGAATTTCGTCCCCTTTCAGGAAGTTAACCATCTTTTGTTCACCGTAGGGGTGCCCGTCTTCAAACAGGATGCGCGAGAGACAGTAGCCCACTTTTTGTGTGGCGTTCCATCCGCCCTTTTGAGCCACGAATACGTCGCCATGACCATTGGGAATTTTTTTTCCGGTATAGAATATCAGGCTGTTGGCTGAGCAGTGCGCCGGCATGGTCCATTCGGGAATGGTCGTCATGCGTGCGTATTTCATCAGGTCAGGATGATCGATGAACATCAGGTTTGGCATCATCTTTCCTACAATCCATGGGTGGCCGTAAAAGTTTCCTTCCTGATAGTGGTTCAGTTCAGCTGGTGGGTTATGGTCGGTTATGGGTTGACCCT
>JAPUIL010000559.1 GCA_027297085.1 Verrucomicrobiota bacterium
GGTGGGATTCATTTTTGAAAGGGCAACTTCTAACAGAGTCTCGGGCGAAGAGAGCTCGTAGTCGCCTCCCATTTTGAGGGCCTCTTCCCTGGCCCAGGTTACGAAGGCGCGATCAAGGAACTCGAGGCTTGCCACGTGTTCTTCAAGTGCGTCGTTTGTGTTGATTCCTTCGCCCAAAGCGTGGAGGACTTTTTGCATAGCTTCCTCGCCAAACTTTTCGAAGAGAAACTTAACCACGAGGTAGGATTGGAAGTAAGCAAATTGCACATCTTCATCGTCCTGCGCATGCAGGAAGGCGGCGCTCATCTCGCTGATGGCTTGCGTCTTCCTGTCGAGGATGCGTTCCCGATAGGGGATGGTCATGCGACGCCCCCAAGCAGGATTTTCCTCAATCTCTTCATAAACAGAAATGCCTTCACTCAGCCAACGCGGCATGCGGTTTCGGGTCATTTTCAAAGTAATGGTATGACAAAACTCGTGCCATAAAACAGACTCCCAATTGGCTTGGCGGGTGGCAGGACTATTAACTGTGACTACTGGCCCGAAACAGACGCCCAGGTAGCCGGGGTTGCCGGGCATGCCGAATGTGCGAACACCGAAATCACCCGGGTTGGGATAGACTTCAACGGTTGTTTTTTCATCGAGCTTGATGCCGTATCTGCCGGTGAGCCGGTCGTAAGCCCGTTCGAGCAAGGCGAGTGCACGGGTACCGTAAATCGGGGCTTCTTCCTTGCCCATTTTCAAGTAGAAGTTTTCTGACTCGAGGACGATAAAGCCATCGAGTTTATCACTGAGAGTAACTAAATTGTAGGCCTCCACATTGTATGGATCGAGGTCGTGAGCTTTGCTTGCCCATGACCAACCTTCAGACTCCGATTTGGATCCGAGACGCAGGAGGTCTTGAGCCAGTTGTAATTGTGCCGGCGCAAAATCGGGGTCAAAATTCAGGGCGCGGCGTTGCGCGTCTGCTCCTTCGGCGAACCAATATTTTTGAGATAGCTTTCGCCCGATCTGATAATCAACCGCAGGATTCGTTTTCCAACTCGATAGTGCGGTTCGCCTGTACAGGTCTGCGGTGAGTGGATCGTTTTCCAGGTAGGCGACTACGGCATGAAGTGAGAGGGCGTCCGGATGAACGGGATTTACCAGGAGGATGTGATTCAGGAATTCAGTCGCATCCGAGTAAGCTTCCGCATCGATAAGGTGCTCCGCCATGAGCAGCATGCTAGGGACGTGGTTTTCGTTCAGCGCGAGGGCTGATTGAGAGAACTGGACCAGTTGTGAGCGATCACCGTTTAGGAAGGATGCAGCCAAACCATACCAGAGGTCTGGGTCTTGGGGAAATTGTTCGAGTCCTGCCTGAAAGTTTTGGGAGGCCAAGCGGTAGTCGTGTTTATTAAGGGCAAGGTTACCTGAGGCGATGTAGGCGATCGCCGGGGCGTCGTCACTCTCCTGGGCTCTTTTATAAAAGTTTTCCAGCACGATACGTGGCTCAACTCCTAGTTGTATGGCCACGTCTCCGAGTTCGACCAGGGCATTGGGACTACGAACCCGCCGTGCCCACATGGAGAAATAGGAGCTGAGGTTTTCCAGGTGTTCGTCTGCCTCTTCCAGTTTGTTATTAAAGCGGGCTGCTTCAATGGCGAGGAGACGGAGTGATATGCTGTAAGTGCGACGTGAGAGACCTTCCTGGATGATGTCGTAGGCATGTTCGTAGCGGCCGAGGGTCATAAGGATATTTCCGTGCAGATACCACCAGGTATCGTTCCAAGGATTTGCCTCGGTCTGGACTTCCACTTTTGGAAGAAGTGCTTTGTATTGACCCTGTTTGAAGAGAAGCTCTGCCTCTTCCCAGGTGATTCTAGGCTCGTCATCCTGAGCGGCCAGAAATGAGCTAGCCAGAACGGTGCATAAAAAACATCCAGCGAGCGTACAGCGGATGATACGATGAGGCAGGAAAAACACAGGTTATAAAATTTGAAGGATATGAAAGAATCGCAAGGGAATAACGCGAGATACAGCATGAGAGGTTACGTAGAATTGATATTCCTGCAGTACGGTTCTTCGGTTAAACAAAAATTGATAATAAAATGACATTGTGTCTGGCCGAGTTTGGGGGACATGATTGGAATACGTTCTAATCTAAATCTACCCTGATATGAAACCCATTGAAAGTTCCGGTTCCTCTTCTTCATTAACCAGGTGATTGGCTACGAAAATAATCCCGGTGTAGATGAAGAAAAGGAATTCCGGAAATTTAGTAATTACGCCGCACATCAGCGCAATTTTGCTGACTGTGTCCGTTCTCGCAAAGAACCGATTAGTCCGTTTGAATCAGCCGTTGGAGGAGATACCATGGTGCAGTTGGCAGACATGTGTCCCAGAACCAAAGCACTTGTCGAATGGGATCCGAGGAAAGAGCAGCTCGTTAATCCCACTCCGGCCATGACAGCGATGTTGGATCGGGACATGAGGGAACCCTATGGGGTGTATGCAGATAGCGAAGAGCAAGGAGGGTAAAACTGAGTCGATCTTAGCGTTCAGGTTTTGAGGAGGTAATAGCCCTTATCTTTTTAAATCAAATTGGGTATATCTACTTAATTCTTGGATTCCTTAAGTTTAGTATTTGATAGATAATAACTGGAGGCCAAAGAGCTACTGCCAGATACATCTTTGTAATCCATTCAGCGGTTAGGTCCTGTATAAATAGACAGGACGAGCCTTGGTCGGCTATCCGTTCGATCATGTGGATGAGCGTTAATCCTGCGGCGAAAAAAACTACCAGATAATAGGGTCGTTTCAACAGCGATGAGTCTGGGTCCACTGGTTTTAGGTTCTTCCCGATGGCGCAAATAAAGAAGGCCAGGTAGACGATCGCATGTTCGGTGAAATGTATATTCAGATACAGTGAGTTCGTTAAATGAAAGCAACTTCCAACAATAAGCCAACATCTCCACCCGATTCGTCCTGACAATAGAAATAGAAATCCTGTTATCTCAAAGGTTATGGCCGCATATTCACCTATTTCCAGAATTAGAGATGGGGTTTGAAAGACCTGGTCCGAAAGAAGGAGATTTCTGTCGATGTTGAAATAGCCTGCATAAAACCATAGCAGGAATCCGCTTGTTTCCAGATCAAAGTCCACCCAATAGCGTGCTTTTTCCAAGCCGGCGGAAAACATGCCAAAAGCCAGTCCGACTGCGACTAATGTTATAGGCGACTGGTGGTCTTTAACCGGTTTGTCCGGGGCTAGTGCCAAATGTGTTCCCCAGTTTGAAAAGGCGAAACATAGTAGGGCGAACCAAAGTAAGATGTTGTGATCAATTTTCCCAAGGCTGTATCCAAAGCTTGATACAAAAACATAGATTGTGAAAAGGGCGATGCTGCTCCACCTCGTTTTGACTCCTAGAGTTATACACAATACCAGAAGGGGGATTATGAGGTTGCAGAAAAAAAATATGGCTTTTGGAGGAAAGCCGGTAAATAAATTCGCCAGACTCAGTATTGGTGGATCGAAGAAACTTTGGGGTATGTCTCCGATCCAAGCATAATTGGGCATGCTAAATAGCAAAAGAAACAGGCCAAAAAAAATCCTAAAGACTGAGGCTTCCAATGGAGGAAGGGTAGTAGAATTCTTCACTCGCTCCCAGACAGCGGCTACCAACTGATCAGCGTAGCGAAATAGTTTTTTCATGGATGTTTTCGAGATATTCTATCTCTCCGCTATCTCTGTTAATCCTTAGCTCCGTCTTCCGGATGATCAGAACTTCGTCATCGCATCCGGCTGCAATCAATCGGTTGCGAAGCCAGTCCCGAGTTTCCTCGCGATCCGTTTCAGTGACTGAAGAAAACTTTTTCACCCTTAGTGGTTTGAAGTAACGAAAATATATTGTAGATTCAATATCGGGATTCAGTCCGAATTCATTAAAGAGCAGTAAAGACAGGTAATGAATCGGCACTGGATTTAAAAATTTACCCTTATCGAGCTGCTTGAGCTTTTTAGTGCTCACATCCACGCCAAATAGTCCATGTTGCACCATTTGATGCCATCCATCTTTATGTTCAAGGGTGACCGCACCAGCCGGAAAAATGATCGCAGGATATATCTCCAAGGATTTGGACAACAATTTTAATCCATAGGGAACTACCAGGATTGTGCTTACTATGCCCAGGCGTATGAGATGTCTGTAGTCTTTAAACATGGTCGCTGACAGTAAGATTTACCTTATGGGTGAGACATTTCCAAACAAGCTTATTTGGGGTCGCCGTTAATTTTAAAAACGACCTTAGGATTTCCTTAAAAAATCGATCAAGCGGTGATAAACCCTTTCCACGGGTTACCTCGGCGAATGAGCCATGTCCATTCAACCGGTTCATAGCATCGGTGATTTTACAGGAAAGGAGACAATAGACGTCGCAACCTGCGGCGGCGTGGCACACGACTGGAGCCGCTGGCTTGGCTGAGGAACACAGGCGCGAGGCAAACCCGAGGATGCTTGCAGCCGAGCAAGTGCCGGTTAGTTGATTACAAAAGAATGTATTCAGGAAATGGATTTAAGTGGATTATTCGCCAAGATCCAAGGTATGTCCCCTTCCGCTGTCTGTCCCCCCAACTCCGTGAAAAATCGGGTTAATTGCTGGAGTCCTCTTTAAACAAATGCACATCCCGTTGGGGGAAAGGGATGGGCAGCTTGGCCTGTTCGAGAGCTTTGAAAACGGCACGATTGGCCTTGTATTTAATGGGGTGGTATTCTTCGGTCGCTACCCAGTAACGATAGCCGATGTTGACGGAAGAGTCCGCGAACTCTTCAATGCCCACTTGGGGCGAGTGCTCCGTAGCGATACCTTCCACGCCTTGGAGGGCTGCTTTAATGGCGCTGATGGCTTTTTCCGGATCGGCGTTGTATTCGATACCCACCACGCCTTCAACCACCCTGAATGTAAATGAGTTGGTGAAAATCTCTCCCAGAACCTTTCGGTTGGGGATGGTGATAATTTCACCATCTTCGGTTTCCAGTTGGGAGTAGCCGAGATAGATTCCGCGGACGATACCTGTGAAGTCCTGAACTGTGAGTGTGTCGTCCACCTTGAACGGGCGGGTAACAATCAGAACGATTCCAGAACCATAGTTGGAAATAGGTCCTTGAACCGCCAAACTCAAACCCAAGGCGCTGGCTCCCAATAATGCGACGAAAGGAGTTATTTCAATCCCGATCTTGTTCAGGGCGATGATGACAAACAGGATGATGATGATCAGCTTGACGCAGCCGGCGAAAAATCGCTCCAAGGTCACATCTACGTTTCGCTTCTGGCAGAGTTTGCTGACTCCTTTCGCAAGAATACTCGCCACTATAAATCCAGCGATCAGGATTATGATTCCGCCGATGATCTGGAAACTATAGTCCACGAAGAACGCGATGATCCTATCGAAAATTTTTTGAAGTTGGTCTAATTCTTCAGTCATATGATTACGGTGAATGATGCTAACTGTAGAGCTTCACCGTTTGGTTTATAGAAATAAAGTTTACCAATTATAAATCAGGAAATATGCATGGATTGATTGGCCTTGCCTTAATCTTGTCGTCTTTTGGACGCCAAGCAATGAATGGCGAACGGGATGTCGACCATAAGGTAGATGGTTTCCGGTTTTAAAATTTGGGTGCCAGCGCACATCAGGCAAGGTTCGATGGTGGTTACCAGCGTACAATTCCAGAGGAGACTCCGCTCGTACTCTCCGGCAGCTCTTCCAGCCAGCTCCGTCTCAGCATGGCGAACCACTTCTACATTGGGTTGTTTCATAAGCACCGTCTTATTATCCGGCGCAACCAACACTGCCCCAAACGGATGATG
>JAPUIL010000056.1 GCA_027297085.1 Verrucomicrobiota bacterium
ATACAAAATGCGCCCGGAATGAACCAAGGACTAAAATCGCCGTAGCTTAATAAAACGATCGCAGGACAGAGGCCAAAGCTGACAATATCGATCAGTGAATCGAGTTGCCCTCCGAATTTTTTCTGGTTTTCAGTTCTGGCCTTCATACGTCGGGCGATAATGCCATCGCTCCAGTCAAAGAATACGGCCCAGATCAGCCCGATCATAGCGGCTGGAAAAACACCTAGAATAGCGAAGTAGATTGCAAGCACAGCGGACAAAAGACCTGCCAGTGAGCATAGATTTGGCAAATCTTTGACAAAGGAGAGGATTGTCGGAAGTCTCTCCCGCGGGCCGTCTATCATTTCTTCTTCCGACATGAGTTTTATACTCACACTGTATTATTTACCGAATTGGTGTTGTTCTCTGAGGCCAATAAGTTATTTAGCACGGCACAAAACTTGGCGTTTTCAACAGGAGTGCGACTGGCTATACGAACATAGCGATCCGATTCCGCCATGCTCTTATCATCGCAATGTTTGATATAAATATTATGCTCAATGAACAATTTTCGAGCCACCTGGGGGCCAGACGGCGCGTGATCCGGAAGGCGGCAAAAAATATAGTTGGCATCCGGCTTATAAATAACCATTCCTTGGATCGAACAGAGATCTTGATAAAACTGATCCCGATCTTTGCGCACTTCGGCGCAGCTTAACTCGAACTCTTCAAGGTAGCCCGGGGCCATTTCTAAAAAGGTTTCCGCAAAACTATTCAAGTTCCAAATATGTATCCCGGCTCGAACCTTTTCGGCAAAATCTGTATTGGCCGTGAGCATATATCCGATACGTAGACCGCATATGCCGTAAGCTTTACTCATGCTTTTCAAAATCGTGAGGTTTGGGTAAAGAGCTAGATCTCTTTCAAGTGTTTGTTGATCTCTATTTGTCGTAAAATCGATAAAGGATTCATCGACGATCAGCATACATTCGTGGCGAGCCAGTTTTGTTACCAAACGAATAAGGTCCGCTTTTGGCACCAACAGTGACGTCGGGTTGTTTGGCGACACCACAACCGCAACATCAGCCTTGCAACGCAGCGCTTCGGCAGCAAATTTATCGATGTCTAGCTGGAAGGAAGGGTGGTCCAGCGCAAACTCAACAACAGACCCCTCCGGAGCCGCATTGGCATATTCATTAAAAGACGGCACAGGAACAATCAGCTTGCTCGCTATACGCCCAGAGATGATCTTAATAAGCTCTGCTGCACCATTTCCCACCACAATTCGTTCGGGTGGTTGATCGATCAAAGTGCCGACCCAATTCGCCAATACGCCCTGCGCCACCGGATAATTTTGAACCAATTCATGGATTTTACTTTTTAATAAATCAAAAAAACGTTGGGGAGGGAAATATAGATTGTAAAGGTAGGCGTGATCGACGAAGTCATAACGCCAATAACCCCCATGCGTGGTCGTTAGTTTTTCGTACAGCTGCCCCCTAGACAGTTGATCTTGAACGGACATTAATCTGGATCCTAATCGTTTAGCACTACAAATAAGAAGCAAGCAGCGCTTCCTATGTCAGGCAATAGTTGCATTTATAGCTGGTGGACAAATCCAGTATCAGGGGCAGAAGCTAACATTAAATGGGCATAGTGGGGAATGTGGGTAAAGCAGGCGAAGTCTTTTTAATTACCGGGAATAGTAACTTGGCTTCGACCAAATCATTCACAGTATCGACTTCATACCATCGGTCCGCGTCGAAGTAGACCGCTTCGAAGGAAAGCGTGCCGTCGGCAACCATTTCAGCGAAAACGGCTTCGTAATACTCACCGACCCTGCCATCCGAGATGTAGCGGTTCAGCCTTGCTACGACCTTGCTCCAGGTCTGCGTGGAAAGGCTGTAGATATTCACCGTCTTGTAACACGACGCATCATTCTCCCCCCCGCTGCCGACATGGAAGGTACTGACCCGCCTGTCGGGGCCAACCATCACCGTTGAACCTTTCATCCAGGGCCGGATTCGGGAAATCGCAATCCTGTCCGGATGGAGCATGTCCTCCAACATCGAGGCATCGAAGACCAAGTCGCTTTCCACCAGCAAGAACGGTTCTCGGATCTGTTCCCGGGCCAGCCAGAGGGAATAGATGTTGTTTGTTGTCCGGTACTTGGGGCTGGTGATGTAGTCGACACGCATATCGCCCGCCTTATCGTTTAGGAAATCGCGGATACAGTCGCCCAGGTGCCCGACAACCACCACCAGTCTCTCGATTCCGTGTTCTGCCAAGTTGTTGACCAGCCGTTCGAGGATTGGGAGGCCACCGACTTCTGTGAGACACTTGGGGGAGGTCTTGGTCAATGGGCACAAACGACTTCCCGTACCCGCAGCAAGCAGGAGCGCCGTGGTTATGGGACCATAAGCGGTCATCGATTCTTTTTCCTCCACTGGTTCATAGGCAATTCAATCCACGCAAAAGGGCTTCCGAAGCTCCGGCTCTTCGGGCAAGCAACACACATTCGTCGTCGTCGTCCCTTACCAAGCACGCGAAAAACCGAGCCGGCTGAGACGCACGGAGCGGGCGAAGCGAAATCGCGCCTTACGGAATGGGGCCGGGCTGGCTCGTTCCGTCCGCCCATCGTCGGGTCTCAGCTGCCTGGAAAGAATGGACAGCGATCGATTAAAGGACTTGTCACCAAGTTCGTCGGCCCAAAGTATACGTTGTCACTCAGCGTCCGTCACCTGCCCAGAGATTCTTTTGTTGTTCGTGGAGTTTGTTGCAACGCTGCTGCGTAGCAGACATATGCATTACACCATGAACATTGCCCACTGACATTGGGTTTGCCGACTGTACGGATGAAGGCACTTGAGGCAATCGGGAGCTATCGGTGGACGTCAAGTTGCCAAGGGGATATTAACCTAATGCCTGCTTCTGGCTGGGGCTGTATTATTGTGTCATCCCGCTAAATCAGTGAGAGAAAGCCATGCCATCCTTTGATATCGTCTCACGCACCGAAATTCCCGAAGTCGACAACGCCATCCAGGGTGCCATGCGCGAAATTGGTACCCGCTACGACTTCAAGGGTAGCATGAGCTCGATTGAACGAACCGAAGAGACCCTCCTGATCAAGTCGGAAGACGAACTGAAATTGAAGCAGGTGCAGGAACTTTTGCGAGGCCATATGGCCAAGCGCAAAGTGGATGTCGGTGCGCTGGATTTTCAGACTCCCCAAAAAGCGTTCGGCAACTCACTGCGCCAGACGGTCATTATCAAGCAAGGGATCGAGCGCGAGCTGGCGCAGAAGATCATGAAGACGATCAAGGGATCGAAGCTTAAGGTTCAGGTTGCAATCCAGGGTGACGAACTGCGTATCAGCGGCAAGAAGCGTGACGTTCTGCAGGATGTGATCTCCTTGATCAAGGACAGCAAAATCAGCCAGCCACTTCAGTACGTGAATTTCAGGAATTGAGCCTGCATCCACGAACGAGGTGCCGTGAGGATATTTCAAGAAGCCCTGGGTGGCTCGTGGAGGGTTGCGGGGTGTTTTCGGGTCGGTGGGGTAACAAGCTCACGTCTGAGGGTGTTACTAACCCCCTTCGGCTTGACTGTCGAAAGTTCCGCCGCTGCTTTTACACCGTTTCCAGGGAGCGGATTGAGGCCCAACAACGATGATGGCTACCCGGAAGGATATGC
>JAPUIL010000560.1 GCA_027297085.1 Verrucomicrobiota bacterium
AGCGCGGTAGGTGCTACTATGGTAATTTGAGTCCAACAGTCTGGTATAGAATCCACGGATATAGTAATGATCCAGTGTCGGTTGCGGGAACTGATGGCGGCTAAGAGTCGTCGAGAGCGCCGAAAAATTACTTACGACGACGTCAGGTTTCAGACAGGCATGAGCAAAACCACGTTGACAAGGCTGGCTAATGATCGATCTGAAGGAGTCTCATTTTCTGTAATGGATCGCCTCTGTACCTACTTAGAGTGCCAACCTGGCGACTTGTTCATCCAGAGTGAGGAACCGCAAAATCAGTGAGGCATCCAATAAGTCTGTTTCCTTCAGGAAGGCCCCACCATCCTTTGGGCCAACAGCGGTAGCAGCGCACTAGATTGTGCCGATGTCCACCACCAGCGACTTGATCTCGCAGCTTAACCCGACGCCCGAGGAAAGACTGCTAGTTATTTGCGCGCGGCTGGAGTTGGCCCCGTCCCAGCGGTTGGCCGGATGCCTTTGGCGGTGGGTTATGGTACCTGAAGCCGCCCAGCTTACCCGACCCTAGCGGGATGTGTTGTGGTTACCCGATTGATTTGGTCCTCATACCGCGCTATGAGCCCTCCCAAAGCACAAAACTGACCCCCATCTCTAGGTCTCAGGCCCTGAAAGAGTTGGTTGACCAGTCCATGGGGCCTTGACTGCCGGGGAGTCACCGTCTTGACCTGCTAGTACGAGTGGTCCGTGGGGCCCAGTGTTACTCCCTCACGAGCAACGACTTGGGGAAGGTAGTGGAACTGGTAGAAAGCCTTACCAAGTAGCGACTTCAGCTACTATTTCATTTGAGTGGACGGGCACCCCTGCCCGGTAGTGATTCCTGGATCTTGTTCCTGATATAGATAGATTGGGCGTTTGGTCCAAATCCGGCGCTGGTTTTTTCGATGGAACTGCTGGGCGTCATGTGAGGGACGCTTTGCTGCTCCGCTCTTGACAGTGGACAGTTGCATTTAGAATTTGTGAGAGGGGGCATGAGCATCCTTATTGAGACCGTGAAGAACAGCTTGCCGGAACCATTGGCGCGACAGCTCAAGGTCATAAAGCGCAGATTTGGCGATGGAATCTGGTGGACTCCCACCGTCGACCTGTGTAAAACCTTCAATGTTGTGAGCCCTATTGTGATAATTGATAGGGACACTCCTCCTTCTTGGCTAAAAGGCCTACAGGAGAAGATCCTGTTTGAGCGCCTAGACCTCGGCACCTTCGATCTCACCTTCGAGGGGCACACTTTTGGAGGAATGTCGGTTCACCTGTGCAGCGACTATCTGCTGGCCCAGGCCGATGCAATTATAGTGTTGGCGACAACCCCAGAGGAGTTTCTATCCAGCTTGCGGTTGTGTCATCGGACCAACTCAAAGATCCCCGTCATTCCTTGCACACCCATTATTCCACAACGCGACTCCCGGTGTGAGTTCTTTGCAGGACGACTAGAGACCCGTATCCACATCTATAACTACTTCGAGGCCTACAACCTGATTAAAGAGCCAATCCAGGTTCTTTATGAAATCCTAGATGAAGAAAAATCGATTCACAAAGGAAGTCTAATGTTGGGCCCCAACGAGCACACTACCCTATCTAGCAGAGACCTTGCTCTTGGGGATTTCCAACGTGGTTTGTTAACATATCAAGCTTTTCATCCTTCGTTTGCACGGGCCAGTAATCGTTTTCGCCTTATGTCCGACGTCTACTCAAAAACAAGTGTTGACTCAGTTCACGGCATCGAATGGAAGAGGAAAAGTGATGCCACTCAGGTATTGGCCCAGGTGGGCATGAAGAGTGATGCGACCTTCGTAATCGAACCCCTCGAGACAAGTAGGAAGCGTTTTAACCTCGAAATTACATTAGAGTCTGCTTCCACTGATGACAGCGAGCACGAGGTTCTAACGAAGACCATCGTTTGCGACAGCAGTCATCCGATCGAGTTCCATTCCGTCAAAGAAATTTTCCCTCAGCTAGAACAGGCCAAGGATAGATGGTATTACATTACAGTTGGGAGCTCACCGATCGTTCTCTCTAACTGGTACCTGCAAAAGGATGTTGAGAAAGGAGACTCCCTGGCAGCTAACCACGGCCTCCCAAAGGGTCAACACGGAAATCCTAGGCGTACTTCGCCACCAGATTTGGCTGCAGTGGAGAAGAAGCGGGATTTAGCGTTGATGCAGTTTCCTGTGCCGATCTTCCCACCGTTCCTTGACTTGAGGGAGATGGTGTTTTTCAACCGCTACCGGAGGGAAGATGTGCCCATTGAACTTATCGCGTATGACATGATGGGTGGTGAAGTGGAGAGGAAATTCGGTAACTACTCATTCCAGACTCAGGATTATATAGACCTGAAGAAGGAAGTTGATTGTCCGGCCCTGTTTGAGTCGGGTGGTCTGATCATAATCAGAGATGTGGGGCACCAAGAAGCATTGCCCCCCAGTCCTTATGAAATCCCCAGCACGTTCTTTTGTATAGAACGCGAAGGGACCGAGGATCTAACTTTTACGGAGCTCCAGGGTGCCCGTGTGTCGAACTTACCGGGATACATTCCCAGTAGGCCGGGACGTTATTTGCCAAATCGATCAACAAAAACGACCACCCATGCGATGACCAGGGTAGTTGTAGACACGAATCACGACACACTGTTGACCATGATTAACGTCTCTACAGGTTCCAACTACGAGACGAAGGCCAACGTTGACCTAGTCCTGACCAACGCACAAGGAGAAACTCGCGTGGCACGTGTTTCGATCCTCCCCATGACCCACTGGTCAGGTTGGATTTCCCAGCTGTTTCCAAACATCCAACACTTTTGCATTAATGGAGTGGGGTGGATCAGAGTGATCTGCCGCGATGCTAACCTCTTTGGATATACCTTGCTAACTAGGCACGATACTAAAGCAATATCGGTGCAGCATTATTGGGGGGCTTGATCCTTGATCTTCGGAGGATATAGCGTAAAAACTCCGAGGTCATACCGGAGCTGGATTATTGATCCATTTCGGAGTGGACCGGGCGGTCCGGTGGGATCACTTCTTCCCGTGATCGAGGCTGCAGCTTAGCCCTGATCTCTAGGACGCCTATGAGTCGTTTTTCTGGGCCAGACACTGGAGTCGCCTGTCACGTAACCTGAGCTATTTCCTCGTTAAGCGCGACATCAAGGCCGATATGGGCAGTCGGCGTTGGAGATTGGTTAGACCATATACAGCCCTCTTCTCTTTACATGTTACATGGTTGTATTCACGATTGGTTTTGGCAAACTAGCATAAGTCGGCTCCGACGGTGTGCCCTACGCAATCTTTCGCTACCCAGCCTTGGTGACATGGACCTATTTTTCATCGCGTTGATCAACATGCTTACCGTGTTAATTCAGGTACATGTATCTAAGTCGTGAGCCCTCTAGACTGGTCTGAGGGAACCATTCGTAACCGGTGGCCCCGGCTCCTTTGGCAAAAAAGCTCACAGAGATTACGTTACGGAATCTTCATCGGAAAAAGCTAATCTTCTTCAGCCGAGATGAGCTGAAGCAGCATAAGATGCGCATCGGCGGCTTCGACGGTCCCAGCCTACGCTATTTCATGGATAACCTTCGGGATGGGGATCGATAATGCCGGGCCATTCCCGGCCTGCGAGTACACCGGATTCCCTCTGAGCGCTCCGGGGTAGGCTTGTGTCCGACTCAATTCTGAGGCTCCCTTAAAGGAAGGAATTGGCACCCTTGAGGACCCTGGTGGTACATGTTCGGGCTCCCACATCGGCGAGATGTTCCAAAACTATCACAAGCTTTAGCAGGCTGCTGAAAAACTCTGATTTCTCGAAAAATGACCGGTCGTCCAGGCATGAAATTTGGGGTGAAATCGGGCTCATGGCCGCTATTCAGCCTGTTAGGAGTGGCTTGCAGCAGGACTTTACGAGGTTACAGCACCTCCAGGTAGGTTGCATCACAAATTTGCGGGCTGTCGGCCCGGTATTAAAGGCTGCCGATATCGACGGAGTAAACATACTCCGCATACCTAGGCAAGGGATCAGCGCTTTTATCCAACCGGAAGGAGTTCATAACTAAAATGGGCATCTTAGATCTTAACAATCAACATGGTTGCATCATAATAGGTGAGGTCGCTCAGGGGCACGATGGCAGTTTAGGTATGGCCCATGCGTTCATCGAGGCAATAGCACGGGCAGGCGCAGACGCCGTGAAATTCCAAACGCACGTAGCGGCTGCCGAGAGTACACCGGCAGAGCCCTGGAGGGTAAAGTTTAGCCCACAAGACGCAACACGCTACCAGTATTGGGAGCGCATGGAGTTCACAGAAGAACAGTGGTGTGGCCTCAAAAAACATGCCGATGAGAAAGGTCTTTTGTTTCTCAGCTCTCCTTTCTCCCTCCAAGCTATAGATCTGTTAGCGCGAGCGGGTGTTGCGGCTTGGAAGGTGGCATCTGGTGAGGTTAGTAGTTTGCCATTACTTCACCGAATGTGC
>JAPUIL010000561.1 GCA_027297085.1 Verrucomicrobiota bacterium
TCCCAACCACCCCGAGGGTTTTCCGTATCTGCGATTCGGATACTCACTTCTTCACCATCACTGCGAAACAAAGTTATAAATTTACAGCTCCACTTTCCGTCGACAAGTTGCAGCGAATCCCCCAACGGATAAGCGACATGCAGTTCGTTGAGTTCAATGGAACTCGCCTTGTTACTACCAGGATCGATTTCAACTCGATTGATCTCAAAGTCCAGAGATCCATATGCAGCTAATCCAATAAAACCATCTGTATACATAGCCCGGTTTGCCTTTTCTCTGGTAATGGGGTATTTCTGCCCTCTATGCTCCAGGCTAACAGTGATGTTCGCTGTTTCGTCAGAGTTTCCATAAACTTCAACTTCTAAATAAACTTGTTCACCAGGGTTAAACACTGGAGTCTTAACTGCCTTGGTATCATCAACGGGTCGTCCCTTCTGACCATGTTCGGTCAGCTTGAATAATCCCTCTTTTTCCCAAACGGCCATCCAGGAGGATGCGCCCTTGGGTGCACCACGAAACTCGCGTGTCTCAAACAAAGATTCACCGCCAAAGCACAATCCAAAGTAGCCGTTCTGTTCGCCACGACCTTCGGGATTCAGATCCTTGATCGTCACAGTAGCCCTCAGGGAATAGTTGCCTGTCAATGACCAGTCTCGCCGCCAAATCATGCCAATCGGAAGATCTGGAAACTCTTTCCATGTTCGATTCTCAACTTCTTTTCCTCCATGCGACCAGTGCCAGGGAAAGTTCGTAATTGGGTTTCTATTGCCCAAATTCTTCAGCCGGCGGCGTAAAGCCTGATTTTCAATTTTCCAATAACCCGGGCTCAACGATTCCCAACCGTCTCCATGATAACGTGTGTTGGCGCGATCGAAGTCATCAACGACTTGCCAGTCCGCTGAAAGCATTGAAGTACTACCCAACAAAATGAAGAGCGAGAGAAGAAGGAACGTTCGATGCATAATTAGAAGTTATAAAAAGCTACTGAAGTCTTTCTGATTCGCGGAAAGCTTCGATGATGGCGCTGTTGTCTTGAGAACCTAAGCCCTTATTTTCAAGACCCTCAAGCAAGGATTGGTGTAATTCACTCAACGGCGTTTTTGCACCCTTTGAGGAGGCAAGTTTCAGTATAAGCCGAACATCTTTAAGATGCTGTGATAAACGCGCTTGTGGAGATTCAAAATCACCGGCAACCATGCGTGGTCCTTTAGTCAACATTACTTCTGATGCTGCCGGTGTTTCTTGTATTACAGAAAGCGTCCTCTCAAGATCGAATCCCAGTGCCTCCGCAAAGGCTAGTCCTTCCGCCAGAACGGCACGGTTCAAACCGAGAATCAAATTGTGGATTAATTTAAACCGCGAAGCCGAGCCTGCTCCACCCAGATGGAAGGAGCGGTTGGCCAAGTCATCAAAGAGCTGTTGATACCTGGCAATCACCTCTTTGCTACCGCCTAAAAACAAAACGGCCTCTCCTTTTCGCAATTGAGCGCTCGAGCCAGCTACATTCGCTTCAATATACGGAACAGATTTTTGCGACAGCGAATCTGCCAGTCGATTCATCTCTTCCGGATCACCAGTAGTTGTATCGATAATTACATGACGATCCGATTCTAATAAGTCGCCTTGTTCATGCAACACCTCCGAAACATCATTACTAGTCGGAAGGCAAAATATCACACGATCACATTTTTTAATCAAATCCGCTGCACTACTGCAAAAGCTGATATTTGCCAGATCAGGATTTATAGGATCGCAACCATATAAATCGTAGCCCTTCGTACTAAGACGCTCAGCAATAGCACTCCCCAAAAGCCCGACGCCAATCAATCCCACTGCATCATTTTCAGCCGCCATCACTTACTGACCTGATTAAGGTAAAATTGATAAACATTATCAGGATTATAGTCAGCTGATTGATTATGTTCATGTATCTGTATTCCGAATCGTAACCGATAGACTTCTCCGGCATCAACCCAGGTTTTTTTGTCGCGGTTTTCGTCGATATCAATCGGAAACGGATTGGCGACCAACACCCCATAATCTCTGCTGTGCGACCAGACCTCGGGATTATCTGGTGCAGACATTACCTGCAGCCCAACATGTTTGCCATCGATCAGGCCTGAGTAATCCCACCAGCGATCAATCTTTCCCCAGGTTCCTTCTTCATCCACTCCACCAGCAGCGCTGAGAATTGAACCATTACCTTCCTCGACTGTGATCGGAGTAGCCATACGCATGGCTAGCCCCATCTCCTCCTTGACACCAAAGAATGTTTTTTGCGGAAAAATAAAACGAAGGTCTGTTGTCAATAGGTAACCATCTGTATTCAGGACAATCGTATAATCGGCAATCATGGTGCCTAAAGTTTTACCATCCTGACCAAGGTAGCGATTGCGCACCGAGAACTCCGCTGTATTTTCTGTAACGACCGGCTCCTTTTGAAACCCTTCGTGCAAAACAACACCTGACCGGTTATGCCAGTAGTTCTCCCCATTCAGATTTGCGAATCCCAGGGAAATACCCGGATGCATGAAGGGATGGTCGGTTCGGTCCACGCCTTCAATCGGTGGAAAGTTTCGGGTTACTTGTATTCCTCCCGTTGTTTTTACTCGCGCAAAAAACGGACGCCAAGTTTGATCATGCCAGTAAACATAGGAGGCGATGAGCTGGCCGTTGAAATCAATATTGAGCCGATCGTCCAGGCATCGGAGATACAGACCTTTTTGCCGGTCTCCCCAAGCCCGTCCGGAAAGCGGATCAGCCACGGATCGAAAAGAATTGGTGATCTTATCCTCCTCGTGTTTATCGGAAGAATCCCTTTCTTTTTTTTGCGCCGACAGAAGGTAAGCCGTGAGGTTCGCCACGTCCTGCGAAGATAAAGTCGCAGCAAATATATCCGGCATGGCGGATAGCTCCAGCGTTTCACGTTTAGTGATATCCGATTTCAATACAAGGGCGGTTGTCCCACCCATCATACCAAACTTCAACGCACGACCCGTTTCTTCGAGAATGACGCCTGCGTAAGATTTTCCATCCCGAGTTGAAACCGTTTGCATAGCAAAACCTTCCACAATCACGTCACTTGGATGGATGATAGAATTGATAAGAACGGTCGCATCAGCCCTGGAGCCAATATCGGACAGATCAGGAGCAAACACGTTGCCGCGACTTTCCATTCGATGGCATGACACGCAGTTGGAACCTTGAGGGCTGAGGAAAAGCGCACGCCCTCTGACGGGATCGGCTTGATTAATTAGTGCAAGCGATTCGTCATTAGTGGCCGGAGTCGACGGTGGTTTCAGTAAGTGAGGTCGAAAGATCAGCACGTAGCCCAATTCAGTGGCTATATTTCCCTCCAGGTTGGGACCGAAATCCGCGTGACCTGCCGGATATTCATCTTGATAGATATCGCAGGTCGAGTTCCCAATCTTAATTTCCATACTCGTTGCTTTAAACCGGTCTCGAGCCCAGTCAGGCAGGCGATTGGCATCCTTGTCGTAAACCAGGAAAACAGTTGAGTCATACCTCAGATTCAACGATAAACCGGTGCCGGGTCCTGCTAAGGCACCCTTGTTGGACCGGCGAATAAAGGTCTCGCCAATCAATTCCAGCGGAACTTTTGAAAAGCGCTCGCGACCATCCGAATATACAGGTACGATCGGCTGCAACGCCGCCTCAACGACCTCCTCTCCTGAAGGTAAAACAACAGCAATCGGGTCCAATACTACGGATTGAACATCCTTCCCGTAGGCTAAATCCGTGTCAGCTTCCTCCGGATTTTCCAGGCTTTTAATCACCGGATTGTCTTTGCCACCTAAACGCATACGGGCGAGTTCAGAAGTGATAGGATCTGCATCCTTGGACATGACAACAATCTCCAACTCAGACAACGCATCATCCTCCAGCGATGCAAGTAGCGCGGCACGCCGAACTCCTGCACGTTTATCTTTCAAAAGGCTTGTAAGTTCTGACTGACTAAACAGCGTCCGCATTGCACCCCAAACTGAATAAAAAACGATCCGATCCAGCTCTGTAGCCGCCAGCTTGAGAACTTCTTTATTCCACCGCTTCTCTCCCACTCGACGAATCGCCAGAATTGCTTCGTGCCGAAGCCGTGGCTCCGAATCTTGAAGTGCTTTTCTAACTACACTGTGCAGCTGGTTATCCCCTCTTTGCTGTGCCCGATGAGCAAGTATTCGCAATACCTGCACGCGAAGATTCAGAGAAGTATCCTGCAGCTTTGATTGGAAATAACGGTCCAATTCTGTATTTAAAGGATCGATACGAGCCAAAGTCCAAGCCAACCAGGTTTCGAGTTGCTCAGACCTTCCCGATTGTTTTTCCAACAGCTTTTTCAATGGTTCAACAACTTCAGGTCCACGTTGAACTAATAACTCCTGGGCATTCACTCTCCAGACGGGTAAGTGGCTTCCCAGGTCCTTCCACGGGTCACGCTGGTCGTTCCATTTCAACGCCTTAACTTCTTTCGGCGATATCCGGTAAATCCTTCCCTCGTTGACCATCTCATTACCTTCAAATTCGGCGCCGTATTGACGACCCCAACTCGAGATATAGATCGCGCCATCCGGACCGATTTCGATATCCACCGGGTCAAAACTTCGGCCAGCGCTTAACTCGCTGGATCGTCCGCTACCCGCATGAGCTAGCAGGTCAAAGTTCTCCTTTTCAGGTTGCAGCCAAGCGCCTTTCCATCGAGGCCGGTAGATGTAAACCTTTCGACTGAGCCAGTCGTTAATGAGAAATACGCCTCGGTACTTTTCCGGATAGGAATTCAGGTCACAATATATCACACCGGCTCCAGATCCTTCAAAGAGCGGTCCTGCGGAGGGAGCGGAAGGTAAATGATCATCTCCCTTCCAATCGTAGCTCCACGGATGCCCCCATCCAAAGTTTGCCCCATAAAATGACGAGAAAATTTTATCTCCCAGGTTCTGGTCGTTATCTGTACCGAGCCAGTTGAATCCACTATCGAAAGCGATATCGAATGGATTGCGATTTCCACGCGATACAATTTCCAGGTTTGATCCATCCGGGTCGCTTCGCAAAACACCACCATTCAGTCCCCAATCGTCGGACGGATTGTGATAGTTTCGCTGATAAGTCTCCGCCGTAAAATTCACAGGCTCAGGAAAATCCGGAAGACCCTCAGGTTCAGGCATGCCGAACAACTCACGAAAGGCTTTGGGAGCCACCCGATCGGGGGAACGGGTAATCCCTTTGGAATTCCCTTTCGACATATACAGTTTGCCATCCGGCCCCCAGTTCAATCCATGCAAGGCGTGTTCCAAGTTTCCTAGGTCTGTATAAACACGAATATACTCGTCGGCTTTATCATCACCGTCGGTATCCCTAACCCTGGTGAAGTCGGGCGAGTTGGCCACCCAAAGTGTATCGCCTTTCCAGACCAGTCCCTGAATGGAGTTAAAACTAGTGGCAAACTCCTTCCGCGAATCAACAATTCCATCGCCGTCTTCATCAATTAGTATCCACACTGAATCACCCTGAGTTTCAGGAACTGGCCGCCGATATTGCGGACCCATACCCACACAGAGTCGACCTTTTGCATCAAAGGTAATGGCACAGGGATTTCGCACTAAGGGATCCCGTGCAAACAAACTGACTTCCAAATCGTCTGGGACGATGGGAAAGTCGTCCTGGGCTGACAAGAAGCTCAAACAAAAGCTCAAGACGCCAGGAACGATGATGCCGTTTTTCATAGAATTTAAGATAATCAATAAATAGTAATCCAAAAATATAGATCAGCAGGGGCTAACTAGGAAATTGATTTCATGAATAACAACATGGATTCAACGAACTGCAAAAAGAATAAAAGTATTTAGCTTTTTCCGGGCAAAAAAAATTGGAAAACGCGGCAGCCTGCTTATTGTTGAGTTACCATGTTCACTGAAAATACCCAAAATTCTCTTTCTCGTCGCGAATTTGTCCAAATAAGTGGCAAAGCCGCAGCCGCGGCGGCACTTTCTTCAGTTGCCTTTCCGTCCATTACCCTGGGAGCTGATCCCCTGAAAAACCCAGTCAAGGTCGCCCACATTGGATTAGGCGTTCGAGGAGGACGACTTATTCAATACACGTCTTCAATTCCGGCCGCAAAGGTGGTCGCAGTTTGCGATGTTTACAAACCACACCTGCAAAAAGGTGTGATTGGCGCCAACAACCCGGACGTGAAGACCTATCATGACTATCACGACATGCTGAACGATCCGGAAATTGAAGCAGTCGTCATTGCTTGCCCGGACCATTGGCACGAAAAAATGCTCATCGATGCGATGAAGGCGGGAAAAGATGT
>JAPUIL010000562.1 GCA_027297085.1 Verrucomicrobiota bacterium
GCTAGTCTTACATTTGAAGGCTTTGGCATTCCTATCTGGGCGTTTCGGTTTGTTATGCTTATGGTGATTATGGGCTTTCCTATAGCGATTATTTTGGCCTGGGCGTTTGAGCTGACACCGGATGGGATTAAGACCACAAAGAAAGCAGATGTTGAACGTGGTGATGCTCTTGTATCCGAAAAACAACAACGGAGGAGGAATTGGTTTACCTTTCTGTTTGGAGCTGCGGTGCCTACGGTGATCTTTGGGGCGTTGGCTGTGTTCTTTTATTTCCGTTCAGGAACTGACACTCAGGTATTCGATGGAGAAAAATCCATTGCAGTCCTGCCGTTGGAAAACATGAGTCCCGATCCGGAGAACGCATTCTTTGCTGATGGGGTGCAGGAGGACATCCTGACCAACCTGGCAAGAATTGAAGGTCTGCTGGTCATTTCCCGAAGCTCGACGCTACAGTATCGCAATCCGGAAAGAAACCTTAGGCAGATCGGCGCGGAACTGGGCGTGCGATACTTGGTTGAAGGCTCTGTGCGTAGGGCTGGCAATCAAGTTCTAGTAACTGCGCAGTTGATTGATACCCAAACAAACGGACACCTCTGGGCAGAGAAATACGATCGGTCACTGGACAACATTTTTACGATTCAGGCTGAGATCGCCAAGGAAATAGCTGAAAGATTGCATGCCGCCATTTCCCGCGAAGAAAATGAGAAGATCGAATACCGTCCTACTCAGAATCAAGAAGCTTACGATAGCTACGTAAAATTTCGTAACTCGATAACGGCTGGAGGGGATGGGGAAGTAGTGATGGCAAACAGGAAAGGCTGGTTGGAGCAGGCGGTCTCTCACGATCCCGAATTCGCAGAAGCATGGGCACGTCTGGCTATGGCATACATCCAGTTGTGGGACGTGACCAATCGCAAAGACCCAACGCTGCGGACCAGAGCTCACGAGGCAATAGAACAAGCCAAGCGATTTGGGCCTGGTTTGCCCGATATACCTTTCGCCTTGTCCAGTTTTTCCATTCGGGAAGACCGAGATCCCGAAGCGTCTATTGGCTTCCTTGTGAAAGCATTGAGCATAGAGCCCAAACTTCACTCGGCGCACTGGCTATTAGGAAGGAGATATTTAGATTTGGGCCGATTGGCTGAAGCTCAACACCACTTGGAGGTAGAGATTCGCATGAATCCAGTGACAGTTACCCCAAACGCGCTATTGGTGTATATTTACGAACGCCAGAGGCAGTGGGAAAACGCATACGGCTTAATAGATAAAAATGCAAAGCGCACAGGAAATAACTATTGGAACTGGAGACGCATCCGAGCTCAGTATCTCCAAACGGGAAATAGAGAGGCATTTGCAAAAGCAATCGAATCCCGGCCTGGTTACAACGAGAATTCCTATTATCAGCTTCAGCGCGCTTTATTAGCCCGGAACTACCCAAATGCATTGCTTAATTTGGGGGATATTGATCCAGAAACTAGACTAATATACTCGGATCTTACTATAACGCATACGCAACTTGTGGCTGCCCTGATCTCGTTTGTTCATAGTGACAAAGATAAGCGGTCGATCGAAGTGGAAAACGCCAGAACCTACTTTGAAAAACTCGTTGATGAGAATCCCAATACACAGCCCGAGGTTTGGTCCGAATTGTCGATTTGTTATGCGCTTGAGGGCAATCTTGATCGGATGGAATCAGCCATGGCGAAGGCCCGCGAGAAAGTCCTACATCCATACTATGGTTATGGTAGCCAAGCAAAAGTTGAAATGCACATCGCCATCGCCTACCTCGTGCTCGGCGACCACGACAAAGCAATAGAAACCTTGGAAGCAGCCAGCAAGATGGACGGCGCCATCTTCCTCAACCGCGAACTCGAACTCTGGTTCATCTTCGACCGATTAAGAGGTAATCCACGATTTGAGGCGTTGCTGAAAGACTGAATGCCATGAAAGGAACATGATATTATAAGACTTAACCCGATGCTCAAAAGAATCCAGTTGCTAATGGTTGCTGGAACCTGCCTGGCTTTGGCCGGGACTACGTTCGGCCAAGCAGAAGATCCACTTTCACGTCTGGTGGTTAAGATTACCGACGCGACTACCGGCGAACCGACAGAGGCGCGTGTGCGATTGATCAACATCAACGATAAGGACGCGGAAATTCCTGCTGTCGGGATCGGCGTGATGTACGGCCGCTTTGATCGGGCTGAGGGTTACGCCTTTCAGTCTGATGGTGCATTTTACGTAGATGGTGGTTTCGAAATCGAAGTTGTGCCTGGAAATTATCGCCTAACCATTTCCAAGGGCTTCGAGTATCTGGCAAAGGAAATCGAGCTCGAGCTAACACCCGGCGGAAATACAACGAAACGGGCGGCCCTGGAGCGCTGGATCAATATGCCTGAGCGAGGATGGTATTCGGCCGACGACCATATCCACATCCGTCGTTCGCCGCGGGAAAATCCCTACATTCTGACATGGATCGCGGCAGAGGATGTTCATGTGGGCGCGATGCTACGGATGGGTGACTTCTGGAGCACCTATTATGAGCAATACGCGTTTGGCGACGAGGGTGTGTTCGAGGATGAAGGGCGCGTGCTTACACCTGGACAAGAGGAGCCGCGAACGCATGAGATTGGCCACACGATTTCTTTGATCGCCGATGACGCAGCCCGTTTCCAGAAGGAGTACTATTTTTACGACCGGGTCTTCGATCGTGTTCATGAGTTGAACGGATTGACCGGTTACGCCCACCAGGGAATGTCGTTTCATGGCTATCGAGGCATGACGCTGAATATCCTCCAGGAAAATGTTGACTTTCTGGAGCTTCTACAGTTTTGTGTCGACGG
>JAPUIL010000563.1 GCA_027297085.1 Verrucomicrobiota bacterium
TCCGCCGTGCCAGTTGTGCGGGCAACAGAGCTTTCCTTTCAGGTGTGCCATTCTTGCAATGGCCCAGGCCTCGGAAATGCCCAGGATATTGCAATCGGGCTGAACAATATCGTAAGCATCACGATCGACAAATTCTTTGAACTCCATACGGTTGTGCATACCTTCTCCGCCAGTAACCATCACGGTAGGAAGCAGCTCACATAACTCGATGTGACCCTCGACTGCGCCTTCCTCGTAGCGATTGAAAGGTTCTTCCAGCCAATGAAACTTCAACCGTTCGTAGGTTGGGCAGATTTCCTTACACTGCTCCAGAGTCAAACGCATGTTATGTTCCTGGCAGAGGTCGAAATCCGGCCCGACAGCTTCGCGGACTTTTTCCAGCCAAGGGATATATTTCTGGACGGTCATACCAGCGACCTCCCAGTCGGTTCCGATACGAAACTTCGAAGCTGTGTATCCGTTTTCCTTATACCCTTCGATAACTTCGGGTAGCGTTGGTCGGCCACTATCATACCAGGTGTATTCAACGCCGCCGCTGGCATAGAGACGGATATGGGTATCCGGTTCGTTGTCGGTAGCCAGGAGTTTGTAGACGGGCAAATTTTTGGCCTTTCCAATAATATCCCACAGCGCATTGTTGGCGCCGGCCCAGGCACAACAGATGGTGCGATTGTTCAGGTAAGCGGTCGAACCTCTACCGCCCCAGGGATTGTTGACGCCGCAGGTCAGCAGATCGACATCGAACGGATTTTGTCCGACCAGGACGGGCTTCACATATTTTTCGGTGTACTCTCTCATCTTGTCGAGGTAGCCATACGGGCTACCTTCGCCGATGCCGACTATGCCCTGGTCGGTGAAAATCTGTAGTATCATGGTATCGGTTTTCCATGCATATCTACCGGCTACAAACCACTGATGTTCCTCCGCAAACTCGTGCGAGAGGATGGTCATTTTTACGTCGGTGATTTTGATGTTCTCGCGCGCTATTCCATCAAGGGGAGAGTTGCGCGATTCGGCGCCGGGTTTTGCGGAGGAGCAGGAGCTTGTTGCGAGTGCTCCAGCTCCCAAGGCGGTTGAGCCGATGAAGGCTCTTCGTGATAACTTGCTCATTGTCTACAGGGTTTTGGGGTTATAACTTAATCCAAGAAGAGAATATTGCCTGGGCTGCTTTTAAAGCCGTCCTAGCTAATAGTATATCGGACCGAGAGGGTCAAGGAGAGATGAGAACGAAGGCAAATTTTAACAGCTGCTCCGAACGGCACTGGGATGATGAGGAATTCAATATGATTCTCTTGTTGTAAGCGGGTTTATCCCGCGATTTTACTCACCGGATCGCGGCATAAAGCCTGTCTCCTACGAGTTGAAGAATTTGCTTACTCGAGTGCCATTGACAACTGCCCTCATTCCTAAACCGATTAAGTAACCAGCTGGTCTGCGAACAATTTGTGTGCTTCAAGATCTCCGAGTAGGGCATTCGCATCCGCTGAAGGAAGCTCTACGAGTGGTGGTCGTACGCGTGACCATTCGAGATCTTCATACGATCGCGAGATAATGGTTTTCAGCGCGGGAATCATGGGGCGTTTCTGAATAATCGCACGGAATTCGCTAAGCATTATCCGAAGCTTCTCCGCTTTAGGCGTACCCAAATTATGATACAGATTTATTATCTCTTTCGGTTTAACGGCACATTGCCGGATCATTGCAGGGTTTACTCCGGCCAGAAAGAATCGGCAACGATTTGACACAGCTCTCAGCTTCCTTTTGGCCATCGGGCGCGGCTGAGCAGGTTATTTAATTCTTCATCCCAGGAAGATACCGGACCGAAGATCACCTGATCTTTCTCCCGAAACCACCAGGCTCCGGATTCGGCACGTTCTTCGGGGGTGGTAAAACGGTAGCGGTAACGCGTCAGGCGTACATACTTCGGCGCGGAATCGGGAAACGGATTCTCTCGAAATAATGCCAGTACGGCTGGTTCGTTTTCCAACAGGCGCGAGGTTAAATAGGCCGGCCAAAGTTCTCCCTTCATCGAACCAAAGGCGGCAAACCAGATTTCCCAATCGAGCCGGTGGTGGTACGGGGTATAGAAGGGTGGACGTCGATGCGGATCGCCTGGTTTACCGTGGAACCGGTATTCGCGCCATATGGCATCCGGACTGTGGCGAAAGAGATGATCCGTACCTTCAACTACGATTTCGAAACGTTCTTTGCCCATACTCCCGAAGGCACCATAGGTATTGACCAGATGCAGTGGTTCAAACGACGAATTCATGCGCTGATTCGGTGAAAACAAATTGGCCACCGGTGCGATGCTGAGGAAAGCCACCAAAACCAATAGCGCCAAACGTATACCAAAGGTTATTTTACCTCGACCATCCAAGATAATGGGTGATTTTGATTCGCGAAGTCGCACCCACCATCGCTTGGGCAGCCACCGGCGATAGAACCGGTCGTCGATACAAGCCAAACAGGGGATAATGGTGACATGATTAAGAAACGACAGGTTTCCACTCAGAATCAGATTTACCTGGAAGAGAAACATGATGACGCCCGCTCCGTTTCGAAAACGTCGAGGCAACAAGAGCAGCGCAGGAATAAATAGTTCTACGACGTGATTGATGAGGACTCCAGCTTTTAGCCATACCTGAGGCAGGTGATGAAAATACCAACTCAAGCCATTGGGAATAGGTTGGGTTTCGAAGTGATAGAACAAGGCGGATAATTCACTCCAATCCCAGGCAGCATCACCCCTCATTTTGATGAGTCCCGAACCAAGCATGATACGCACAATAAGCCAGCAATAGAGGATGATTACTATGCGCGATGACCTGGACCGGGGGAAGGGACGGCCATCAAACAATGGCACCAGGAACATGGCCAGAAATCCAGTCTCCAGCAGCTGTGTTTCCCAACCGTAACTCCAGAACAGTTGACCCGTATGGACGATGGAAAGCTGCAAGACCCAGAGGACAAAAAGCATCAGGCTGTTTGCGTAGCCGCAAAGCACGGCCACTGAAACGACCAGTCCGATCCATCCGGCGGAGAGCAAAAATCCATCGGAATATTCGAACCAGAAAATTGATGGCATTTTCCAAAATGCGTCAGACATTCCACCGTAACTCTGGACGACAAACTCACGGTATCTTTCGATGGGAAGAATGCCATTTTCTCCAATCAAACCAGGTGCCTGTTGAACGAATCCCAGAAAAACCATGGTATAACAAAGCCCCAAAAACCGGATCAAAAGAAACCGGGCAAACTGGTATTCGTTTGCCAGAGGACTTTTTGGCGCGTACCACTGGCGTATCCGTCCAGGAAGTACCGAAGTAACCGGAAGGATAGTGTGCTTCATGAATGAAATTCGCGGGTTAGAAAAGGACCAAACGTAGATTTAAAACACAACTTTTTGGCTCCGACCCCTTCCCTTTGTTGTCACCTTTGTTTAAGGTCGAACTCTCACGTATTTTTGTAAATTTCTGGTACTTGGTTCGCCGCCATACATATTTCCTTCGCTGTCCACGGCTACAAATTCGGCACCGTTACCTCTAGTACTGCGTGGATCGCCACCTGGCAGCAATACGAAGTAATTCACCCAGCCTGAAGCAGCGTCACCTATTCTGATGCCCATTTCCCAACCGGGGTTTTGCACATCGTCAGACTCCGAGTCAGAAACGTAAATGTTATCATGATCATCGAAGAATATACCGCTGGGTCGTCCGAATTGCGTCCATTGTGCAATAAAATTTCCCTCCTGGTCGAAAATCTGAAGCCGGTTATTGAAACGGTCGGCCACAAATAGTCTGCCACGGGCATCAATGGCGATCGCATGAGGCTGTCTGAATTCGCCGGGGGCATATCCAGTCGTTCCCCATTCTTGGATATAAGTGCCGTCACGAGAAAATTTTATTATTCGATTATTGGTATCGATCGCGTGACCATCGGTTATAAAAATATCTCCATTGTCATTTGTCACTATATCCGATGGAGCGTTGAAGTGATCCCGGCCATCGCCCGCCACACCTGGTGTGCCTAACACCATTAGCACTTTTCCTTCAGGACTGAATTTAATGACCTGATGCCCCCGCGTGCCTTCCGGAGTACGCTCCTCTGCGACGGCGTCGGTTGCCCACACGTTACCATCCGCATCGACATGAATGCCGTGTGGCCATATAAACATGCCGCCTCCAAAGCTCTCAACTACGTTACCTTCAGGATCGAACTTGAGATTTGGATCCAGATCGGAATCCAGGCATTCGTTACCAAACCGCCCTGGCTCTGACGCGTCACATCTTATGATCGCCCACACATGCCGGCCGTCGGGATCTATAGTGATATCGCCAACTGCTCCCATGGTTCTACCGTCGGGCAGTTTTGCCCAGTTATCGACCGTGCGATAAGGGTTTGGCAGTGCCTGAGCCAAGGCATAGACTCCCAGGAATAGAAGAGTTAATGCTGTGAGTCTTCGGATAAAATTCAATTTAATGATGGTTCTCACGAGTAGGCATTAGGAAGACTGATTATTACCTCATAATTTTCAATTCGTAACTGTTGGGTTGCTGCCAGCCTCGGTGGGCTTAAGCCGCAAAATGCAGCACCTAAAGAAATAACCAAACCAACCGACGATTCCGAGGAATTTGGCTCCGTGTTCAAATACGAATTTCCAATTTCCCAAATAGGCGTAGACTTGATCCTCAAATACATCGATTACCACCGATAGTCCAAAAAATCCAAGCGCCACCAGGAGGATCAAAAAATCGGTTTCCAGGATGGGTTTCCTGAACTTGAACATACCGAAAAGTATCAGGCCAACGTAAGCCAATTGGACCACCTTCTCGTTCACACCCAAATGGTCGGGGAAAATGGATTCGTGAAATCTAAAAAAATCGT
>JAPUIL010000564.1 GCA_027297085.1 Verrucomicrobiota bacterium
AGTATCGGAAAAAGGCATAAACCATGAGCGCACAGATCCAAATGAATCGGTATCCGAAACCACTTCGCAGGGCAGCTCTTTTCTCAACCCGGTCAGGCAATAAATAGAAACGCCTTTCTCAGCCAGCGCTTGGCAATTTACCTGCGCCCATTCATTAAGAGAACTCGCACCTTGGCTTCCACCAAATATGACCAGCAATTTTTCTGACGGATGAATACCCAACTGCTCACGGGCCACTTCCTTTTTCATGCAAATAAATTCCTTACGTAATGGAAGTCCAACATGGAGGATGCGAACCGCTCGTCCACCTTTCAACTGAACACCTACCGGTAGAAAAACACGGTCTGCCAACCGGCTTAGAAGACGGTTCGATCGGCCCACAACCCGATTAGCTTCATGCAAGGCAAAAGGTATCCCTCGCAGAAAACCCGGAAGTGCAATACCTGCTGAAAGGAACCCGCCGAAGCCCAGAATTAAATCGGGCTTTTTTTTTGACAAAAGGTGGATGGCAAAAATACAGGCACAACACTGCATCCACAGAAATCGAAGAAATACCAGCGGCCGAAAGGAAAAGGCCGCGCCGGGCGCTTCGATAAATTCCATGGATGGATAGTTCTGAATAAGACGGGAATCGACCTTCTTCCGGGACACTACGAGGGTACAGGCGTGCCCACGGGCAGAGAGCGCTTCAGCAATGGCGATTCCCGGGGTAAGGTGACCACCCGTACCACCGCAAACAATAAGAACCTTGGCCATCAGCCTGCAATCTCAACCAGTTTACGCCGCTCGGAGCGAATGGGCAGGTGTTCCCAACTTCGAAGACAGTTAATGAGCACACCTGTAAACACGCACATAACCACCAAGTTGGACCCACCGTAACTGATGAACGGCAACGAAATCCCTTTCGTTGGTAGGAGTCCGGTTACAACGCCCATGTTAATCAATGCCTGCATGGCGATCATAAAGATCGAACCCAACACAATCAATCCTTGGAAAAGGTTTGGAGCTCGGCGCAAAGATAGAATCACCGTGCAGAAAATAACCAAAAACAACACCAATATCAAACAAGTGACCATAAACCCAAACTCTTCACCTATGATTGAGTAAATAAAATCAGTATGTGCTTCGGGAAGGTAATAATTTTGAAAGCGCCCATCTCCAGCACCAACTCCCATTACACCACCGTTTCCAAATGCCATCTGCCCCTGGTGTAGCTGATAAGCACCTTTATACTTATTTCCTTCCACATCCAAGAAGGACAAGAGTCGAGAAAGACGCACTGGATCCTGAAAAATCAAATACAGGAATAGAGTCCCTCCACTTATTACCGATGGAATCAGGTAAGTCAGACGAGTACCGGCCAAATACAAAAGCATCATACCAACGGCTCCATATAATGCGCAGGTGCCAAAGTCGGGCTCAAGAATGATCAACAGGCAAAAGACAGCTATAAAAGCGAGCGGCACGAGGAATCCGCGCAAAAGTGTTTTGAGGTACCTTTGGTTAGCGCTCAGGTAATAGGCCAAGAGAAAGATGAATGGAATCTTGGCAAACTCAGCAGGCTGAAATCCGATTACCCCAAAAGTTATCCAGCGACGACTACCATTTACCCAGTGTCCAATCGTGGGAATCAGTACCAGAAAGAGAAGAACAACAGCTATGAACCCGGCCAACGGAATCAGGCGCTTCAATCCATCCAAATCTACGAAGGATACGAATACGCCGGCTACCACCGCGATCCCCAACCATATAATCTGCCGCTCGAGAAATTTGTAAGATCCCGCATCCAAAGACTGGGTGGCACTAAAGATAGAAATCAGCCCAATCAGGATGAGGGTTACCACCGAGATAATAATGATCAACCGCTGATAGAAGAAATGACCAGAAGCAGGTGTTTCTTTTTGAATTTTACTCATTCAGAGTTTGAGGAAGAGAGTACAAGCATAGGTTAGGAACGAGGTACAACTTCAACTTCCGGTATATCATCCAGATCGTCGAAAATAGAATTATCAAATTTAACGGGAGTTGGAAGAGGTTGCAAAGTTGGCTGACTGTCTTGCGGAGGCGTGGCAGGTTGAGCAACCCCTAACCGGATCTGCAACTCTTGTCCGACAAACATTTTTCTCGCATCCTGAATACGGTTGTCGTTCATGAGCTGAGTTGTGGTGATACCATATTTTTTGGCGATGCCTCCCGGCGTTTCACCTGGCTCGACTTTATGAACTATGTCGCCTTGAATGGAGATTGAAGTAGCGGGTTGAATAGGTGCTACCCGGAGAGCCGTTTGGACCGGGGGCGGAGCGCTTAGTCCTTCCGCCGAAATACTGTTAACTGGTATCGTTAGCCTTTGACCCAGTTGTATGATATCAGACCGAAGACCATTTGCCACTTTGATATCATTTACCGTGCTGTTAAAGTCTTTCGCTATGCGGGAAAGCGTATCACCACTAACTACGACATAAACTTCCGATTGAGCGAAACCAGCCGTACTGGCTTCGATGGCCGGAGGCCCAGAATCCACAGAAGAGATCACTAACTTTTGGCCTACCTGAATCGGCTCATCTTTGGTTAATCCATTGGCAGTCAGCAATTCATCTAGAGAAATGCCAAATTCACGGGAGATCTTCCACAAACTATCGCCCTTTTTGACCTGGTACTCAACGGAAGGCGAAGCTACTTGAGTGGTAGTCAACGGTTGAAGAACCTCATCTTCCCGAAACTCGTTCAAAACCGGCCGATTAGGACTATTGTACAAATTTTCTCCAGGCCGGGTTGGTGAAAATCGCCCACCACCTGAATTCGTTGTGTTCCCGGACGTCCTGCTGGATCCACTATTGAAAGCCGGATCCAAAAAACGGGAGTTGGATTGTGGTTGAGCCACCTCGGTCACAACCAGGTTCCCATCTTCGCTCGGACGATTGGGTTGGGCGTACTCATCGTAGATAGAACCTCCGGTTGAAGAGCTTGAACTCGTCTGATCTGATTTCGGACCTCTGCTACTTGAACAAGCGGACAAGAGGTATAAACCGGCTATAACCACCACGTGAAATGCTAAAACAGAAATAAATACGTGCGCTTTCATGCTATTATTAAAGGGTTAGTTGTAAGTTAACCATAAGATCGGACACGACTTTCTCAAAACAATTCCCTCGTTCCGAGTAATTTCGGAAAGGATTTTGAGAGGCAAATCCCGGGCTAAATAGGACCACAGCACCCATAAAGGCTTGATCATAGGACGCTTTCACCGCGTTTTCCAACGTATCGAACGACTCCCATGGTACCTGAAGTTCATCAAAAATATGCCCCAAATCCTCACCAGTATCCCCAGTAAGGAAGGCTTTTTGGAATCGATGGCTGATCCGTTGGGCAAAGGCGTCAATTCGGCCCCCTTTTGGACGGCCACCGCCAATCCAAAAAACCGGTTGTTGAAAATGTTTAAGAGCCGCCTCCGCAGCGGAAAAGTTAGTAGCTTTCGAGTCATTCCAGAATTCAATCCCGTTTACTTCCGAAACCAGGGCTAGGCGATGAGGACTTTGCTCGAAAGTGCACACAGATTCGTTCAACATCTCGGGATCATACCCCCAAGACCGAAACAGAGCTGCCGCCAATTGGAAATTTTCGCGCTGAGGTTTCAGGCTAAAAACAGAGTTCGCAGGAATACGCACATAGGAACTATCGACCACATAAGTGTCTCCGGGAATAGCCTGATTTAGTAGTTGATAATGGTGCTCAACCTCCCGGCCGATAAGGACGGTCTTGGCCTTGCCCACATCCAGAAGACGGGCCTTGGCAAAAAAATATTTTCCCATAGTTCTATAGCGATCGAGATGATCCTCGGAAAAGTTCGACCACACGATGGAATCAGCTTTGAAATACCGCATGAGCTCTGCTTGAAATGAACTTACTTCAACGACAGCCCAGGCATCCGGAGAGTTTACTTTTTGAAGCAGGCTCGCAAACGCATATCCTATGTTTCCAACTGCGTATGCATCCAGTCCGGCATATCTCAACGAATGAGTAATAAATTCAACCAAGGTCGTTTTCCCATTCGTACCAGTGACCGCAACGACCCTTCCTTCCCAAAGCAGGGAGGACAAATCCAGCTCGCCAATAATTTCGCAGCCTGATTCACGAGCTGCCCGCATCCATGTGTGATCAGCAGAAAATCCCGGACTGGCAATCACCAGCTTATGACCTTTGGCTTCAGCTTTGCTAAATTTCACCGGGAAATCAGTATTCGTCTCATCATATACGATGGAGGTGCCTCCCTCAGATTCAATCAGCTCCGCGGCGGCTTTTCCGCTTACCCCGGCTCCGAAAATCGCTACTGGCTTCTTGAGCCAAGATTGTATGTCTTCAGAAACACGCATGATGCTTATCTTAATTTAAGGGTTCCAAGGCCGGCGAGTGCAAATGAAAGCGAAAGTATCCAGAATCGAATGACAACTTTTGATTCCGGCCAGCCTTTTAATTCGAAATGATGGTGAATGGGCGCCATTTTAAATATACGCTTTTTTCGCGTCTTGTATGAAAAAACCTGAATGATCACAGAAAGGGCTTCCATCACGAAAATCCCACCGACGATAACCAACGTCAAAGGCTGGTGTACCATGAAAGCAACTACGCCTATCAATCCACCTAATGCAAGCGAACCGGTATCGCCCATAAATACTTCCGCTGGGTGGGAATTATACCACAAAAATGCCAGCCCTGCTCCCACCATACACCCGCAAATGATACTCAACTCCCCTACTCCAGGTACAAAACTGATAAAGAGGTAATCTGCGATTATTGCATTTCCTGCGGCATAAGCCATGATGGCATAAACGAGGGCTACAGAAATCGTACAGCCAATGGCTAAGCCATCAATGCCGTCGGTCAGGTTTATGGCATTGGATGAGCCAACCAGAATAAAAAACAGAAATACGAATAAAACCGGGATGGGAAGAGCGAGGAATATGGGTTCTTTGAAAAACGGCATCCAAATCTCTCTGACTTTAGCCAAACTATCCGGGTGAAGGAGAAGCATACTTAAGGCACCCAAGGTAATCAAAGTCTGCCAGATAAGTTTCTGCTTTATATTGAGTCCTTTACTGTTTCTTTTAGAAATTTTCGCGTAGTCATCCAAAAATCCAAGTACCGAGAGTCCAGTGTAAACTGCCAGAGCCGTCAGCACATAGATATTAGGCGCAGCCCATAATAAAGTGCTCACGGTAACCGAAAAGTAGATCATAAGTCCGCCCATGGTCGGGGTTTCCTTTTTCCCGGAATGGAGGTCTGCCAGGGATCCCACTTCCGACTTTCCACGTAGAGCCTGGTGCAGTTTAAATTGACGCAGACGGTTTAGAAGCGGACCTGCAATAATGAAACACATGACTAAAGCGGTAGCGGAACCGAACAATGCCCGGAAAGTGATATAGCGGAACAAGCGTAGCGGGCCCCAATAATTTTCAAATTCTGCCAGATAACTTAACATATCGTTTCAACCGGATGGTAAATCTTTTTCAATTTCTGATAAATGGTTTCCAAGGTATACGCACGACTACCTTTTAAAAAGACAGAGCCTTCAAAATGCCGAAGCTCCTTAACGACCTTATCTGGTTCTTCAAATACCTGCACGTGTTCCTCATCGCGGCCAGCTGCCCGGAAACCAGCCAGAAATCCGCTGATCTCTTCTCCAGTGAGATAAAGCCTATCAATTGATCTGAGCTTAAAAGACCGGCCTAATTCTTGGTGGTATTCCTCAGTAAATTCCCCGAGTTCCTTCATGCCTCCAATGACAAAATAGCGAGGTCTTTCGTCCGGCGAAGTTGCCCGAAAATATTCGAGCGAATCTCGCATACTGGAGGGATTTGCATTATAACAATCTATGAAGAAATCGAGCTCACCCACAGTCGCTCTTTCACATCGCATATCTCCGGATTTCCAAGTATCCAGACGTCTTTGCAATTCGTGAGCATCCAACCCCAACTCAAGACCCAATAGAAGTGAGAGGACCATGTTGCGTGCCATTCCATTGCTGGTGCGGGCCGATGTGAAGCTGAGCACACGACCAGCGCCAGGTCTCAAAATAATGTCAGTTTTATCAGGCTTTTGATCCAAACTGAAATCTACAAATCGGCACGAATCCGGATAATACCGGCCAGGTTCCGGTTTTCCTGCAATCAAACAAGGGGCTTTCAGGCGAATAAAAGGATCATACCTGAAACATTCAACCGGAAGGATGGTTAGCTTACTGGTTGCTTCCACCAGAGTTGCTTTTTCTTTAGCAACTCCTTCGAGAGACCCTACGCCCTGCAAATGTACAGGGGCCACGCTTGTAATAATAGAATATATTGGCTGAGTAATGCGCGCCAGAGAAGCGATTTCCCCTGGTGTACTCATGCCAATTTCAACTGCAGCGAATGTGTGCTCCTTTCGTAACCTCAACAAAGTCAAAGGTACTCCCAAGTGATTATTTAAATTTCCCTGCGTCTTAAGTGTTCCCTCGCCCAAAAGCACAGACAAAAGCTCTTTCGTCGAAGTCTTGCCACAACTACCTGTAATCCCGACTACCATACCGGCAAACTCCATACGCGTTTGTAGAGCCAGGTCATGCAGTGCTTTTTCGGTATTTGCGACTACCAATTGTGGTATATCGACATGGGGCAATTTCTTGGACACTAAAGCAGCGGACGCGCCTTTTGACTTAGCATCTTCCAGGAAATCATGTCCGTCGCGGACATTGGTTTTTAACGCTACAAATGCCTGGCCAGGTTGGAGGAGTCTGGTGTCGATTTGAAAGTCTACAATCTCCTCCGGAGGTGATTGAGTCCAACGTCCTCCGGTCCAGTCTGAAAAATGCTTGGTAGATAATTGGCTCACTTTTCTCGATGCTTTACCAGTTGTTTTATTTCGAGGAGATCGCGTGCAACATTTCGATCGTCAAAAGGAACGATACGGTCCTTAAATTCCTGCATTGTTTCATGCCCTTTACCTGCAATCAGGACGGTATCTCCGGGCTGCGCAACATCCAAAACACGGCTGATGGCCGCACGCCGGTCTGCAATAAATTCCACCTTTTCGGGCTCAGTTACTCCCTCTTTCATATCCTCCAGGATCGCTTCCACCGATTCACCTCGAGGATTGTCAGAAGTGGCACACACAAAATCAGCATGCTTTTGCGCAACCTCCATCATAGATTTTCGTTTATCGCGGTCGCGGTTTCCACCGCAGCCAAAAGTCACAATCAATTTGCCACGAGTAATCTTCCGAAGCATTTCAAGTGCTTTGTCCAAAGCATCATCGGTATGGGCATAATCTACAAACACATCGAATCCTAGTGCTTCCTCAATTCGCTCCATACGACCAGGCACTCCTTCGAAAGTCTCCAAATGAGGAAACACAGTTTTCAGCTCCAGTCCCAAGCCCTCACATACGGAGAGAGCCGCGAGAATATTACTGAGATTGTATTGCCCTGGCAGACGTGTACGCACCATTTTGCTGCCTCCGGACCATTTGACCGTGAATTGAGATCCAGAATGATCGCACTCGTAGTCCAGAAGATGGAGATCCGCCGAATTGTCGGACAACGAAAAAGTGACCAAGCGAATTCCCTCCTCCATTTCGTCTATCAATCTTTTGCCATAAGGATCGTCCAAGTTGACCACGGCTACCTTGGGTAGTCCGCCGATTCCGCCTGTGAACAGCCGCTGCTTTACCCGGAAATAATTTTCCATGTCGTGGTGATAATCCAAATGATCCCGGGTGAGGTTTAAAAATACCACCACGTCAAACAAGGCTCCATAGGTGCGGTTTTGGTCAATGCCATGACTGCTGACCTCCATTACTCCCCGCTGACAGCCCGCGTCTTTCATCTGCTTGAGCAAAGCAAATGTATCTATAGCCTCCGGAGTGGTTTTATAGGATGGCAGAGTGCGATGACCCAGGTCGTATTGTACGGTGCCGATCAAACCCGTTCGGGCAGAAGGTGCCGCTCCGTTTAAAAGACTCTGGATTAAGTACGAAACCGTGGTTTTTCCGTTAGTTCCTGTAATGCCAATTAATTCAAGCGTTTCATCGGGAGAATCATAAAAACACCTGGCCACTTGAGCCACCACTTTGCGGATATTTTCAACCTGAATGGTTGTGATTTGCGGATACACTTGGTCACTCTCGGACACCACTGCCACGGCACCCCGGTCAATAGCTTCTTCCACGAAATACCTACCGTTTGTTCTCAGCCCGGGGATGGCAAAAAATACTGCTCCGGGGATCACACGCCGGCTGTCAATCACGAGTGCGGAAACTGGTTGTTTCAGGTTTCCGACGTGATTTAGCCTCAATGATTCCGGGAAGAGAGATTGTAAGTTAGGAAGCATGTATTTAACAGCAGACCGCTTCCCGGGGATAGCAGTTCCCCGGCGATTACGAGTCCAATAGCAGGTACTAAATGTGTGTGATTCAAGGTCCGCAAATCCAATCATATTAAGGTTACTCCTGTTCATCCATGACAAGGAAACCGCGAATCGGGGCTTTCGGCGAAATACCCAATAAATGTATTAAATGTTCTGAAACTCGTTTGAAGGCTGGGGCAGCCAGTTGGCCACCGAAACGGCTGCCTTTCTGGGGGTTGTAGATGACAACGGTTATGACCAACCGTGGATCACTAGCCGGAAAATAGCCTATAAATGAAACATCTACGTCCGTGGCAGAGTAGCCTCCCTGTTTTAGCACACGCTGTGCTGTCCCGGTCTTACCAGCGACCTCCATCCCAGGAATCTGGGCATGCGGAGCGGTACCTTCCGGACTGACCGTTTTGACCAACATCTTTGATAGCGATCGTGCAGCCGAGGCGGAAATGACACGACGGATCGCCTTGGGCTCAATAGTTGAAATGACATTTCCGTCTGCATCCTCAACTCGTGAGAGAATTTGAGGCATCATCAACACACCGTCATTGGCCAAAACAGACATGGCAAAATGCGCCTGCAAGGGTGTAACCGCGATCGCCTGGCCCATGGGTAAGCGGCTAATCGTCAACCCGTCCCAGTTTTTTGGCTCATGCAAAATTCCATCTCTTTCAGGACCGAGAAGAAAACCGGTTTTTTCACCAAACCCAAACGCTTTGGCGTAGGAATAGAGTCGTTCCTCACCTAAAAGAATACCCACTTGAGCGGCCCCTCGGTTGCTCGAGTGCGCGATGATATCCAATACAGGTATAGTGCCATAGTCTTTACCGTCATGATCACTCGGCAAACGTACAACCCGTCCCCGGTAAGGCACACGATCCAGTGAACAATTGAAAGTCGTATACGGATTGATTATCTCCTCAGACAACGCTGCGCCTATAGGTACAATCTTGAAAATCGAGCCAGGCTCATAAATGTCCGAAATCGCGAGGTTTCGTTGATACGATATCGGGTATTTAACGGTATTGAAATATTCGTTTGGGTCAAAGGTAGGCCAATTCGCCATACCTAGAATATAACCAGTAGCTGGATCACTTACTATGATAGTCACACCATTAGGCTTCAGTTCGATCAGACTCTTTAACTCCAATTCGAGCACGTGTTGAACCATCATATCAATGGTGAGCGAGACATGGAATCCATCAGTAGCTTCTACCTGACGTTTTCTAAATTGCGCCATTTCCCGGCGTTTACCATCCCACTCAGTCTCGATCCAGCCCGTTTGCCCTTTCAGATAAAAATCCATGGCGTGCTCGACTCCAGTGACTGCTTGCTCCTCCTTATTAACGTATCCCAGAACATGAGAAGCCAGTGCTCCTACAGGATATACACGCTTGAAGTGGCGATTGCCATACACCCCATCAATTCCGAGTTTCAATACTTCACGATAGACTTTTTCGTCTATATTATCGGCCAGAACTTTCCAACGGACGGTTTTCGGATTTCCATCCACCATACGTATCTCTCCCTTCATTTTCTGATACAAGTCCGAATAAGGAACGTGAATAAGCTTGGCCAATTTGTGCCAGTTGGGTTTGTCCTCGGGTAAGAGTGATTCAGGATCGACCCCCACCCGCCGTACGGTAACGGTAGTAGCAAGCAGGTTTCGATTCCGGTCGAAGATATTTCCGCGACGTGCGTCCAACAATTCAAACTTGGTCCGAATGCGTTCGCTTTCTTCTACCAACGCATCGCGCTCGACGAACTGCAGGTCGACCAAGCGTGTCAACACCGCAGCAAAACCAATAACGAAGGCCGTAAAGACCCACAACAATCGGCTTAATGGTATTCCTGCACGCGCCATTGTTATTCGCGTTCTCCTCGATCGTTGTTAACAAGTTCCAAACGGCTGCGATAAGCAGCAACCGGTGGAGTAGTATTGGCAATGTATTCATTCTCCGGCTGTTTCTCCATAGAATGGATAATTATAATACGATCTTCTCTTGGCGGCCCCAGTCGAAGTTTTGACATGGCGATCAACTCTTTCAGGTATTCAGGAGTCAATGAACTCGCCAAGTCTGTATCCAAAATATCCTGACGCCGGCCTAATTCCTCCAGTTGAGCTTCCTTTCTGTCCAGATTCACAGCCAGTGTGCGGATGGTGCGCTTGGAATGCACAGTCATCATACCAACAGCCAGCAGTCCCACAAGACAGCAGAATGTCAGGGCGAGCAGCCAGCGCGTATAGAAAAAACTATTCTTCATTCCTCAGGTAAGTCCTATTAGCTTGCGGACGGCCCGCAGCTTGGCGGAACGCGACCTGGGATTTTGGGCAATCTCTTCTGGAGTCGCAGTGATCGGTTTGCGTGTGAGCGCACGCGCGGCAACTGGACGCATCTGTTGTGGAGTGGAATCCATCCGGTCGATCGGTTGGCCACAGAGTTTACGAAAGTAGCGCTTAACAATCCGGTCCTCAAGAGAATGAAAACTGATGGCGGCAAGGACCCCGTCCGGAGCAAGTAAATCAAAAGCCTTGGGCAGTGCAGTTTCGATGACTTCGAGTTCTCGATTCACCGCGATCCGCACCCCCTGAAAGGTTTTGGTAGCAGGATTTAATTTACTTCGCCTCCGGACGGGGGCTGGGATTGTATTGGATATTAGCGCAGCTAAGGATCTTGTGTTATGAAGAAGATCGGTACCGCGTGCATCTAGGATAGCATCCACGATGCGCCTCCAGGAGGTTTCCTCACCAAATACCTTGATGGCTTCTATGAGTTCCTCGCGACTGGCGGTTTCAAGAAATTCGGCAGCGGTCTGTCCTACGCGAGGATTTAGCCGCATATCGGCAGGTGCATCGGCCCGAAAAGAAAACCCACGCTCGGGCTGATCAAAATGAAAAGAGGAAACGCCGTAATCAAACAACACTCCGTCAAGCTTATCCTCCTCTATAAGATCCAAGTCAGAAAAGTTGAGATCATAGAACCGGAAACGGTCTGGAAAAGAGTCGCTGACAGCTCGAGCCCGCTCGGCAGCCTCTGGGTCACAGTCGATAGCAACCACGGATACGGTGGATCCTGAATCCAGCAATGCCCGGGTGTGCCCGCCTCCACCAAAGGTAGCATCGAGAATGGTCTTTCCTTCGGATGGACCGAAAAGCCCAAGCACCTCCCGGAGTAATACCGGGAGGTGTCCTTTGCCAATATTGGTACTCATGGCAGGGCTATCCGATCCGCAAAACATTTTTAACAAATTTCCACCGTGATGGTTTCGTGGTCAGTCTGGTTACTGGCTTTTCCTCCCACCGCAATTGCGCACGATCAACAAAGCGGGCGACCGTCGACTGAGTCCGCTGGTAGTCACCAATATCCCATTCGTTGCAATGGGCTACTTTGCCATTGTTTAGGACGCCAGATGCATACAGGGATTTTGATAGTCTCATTTTTATAGTGCGCGGGGGGATTACATTATGCCGGTTTTCCAAATTTTCTCCATGACGTTGAGCATACGTCTTCCCTTGGAACCAATATCGAGTGCGAATGGATCTTCCTTAAACTTGGCGTAGCGATCCGGATTCCAGATCGCCCAGGAACCAAACATGCCGACCAACTTTGCCTGGTTATCCAACCCGGCGTGTTCAATCAGAGACGGAGTCAGGACTATGCGGCCACTTTTGTCGCAATAAACCATTTCCGAGTGCTCCATAAGATACATGGTGAAATGCTGGCCAACCAAATCGGAGGGAAGGATGGATTCCATTTTCTCATCCAATTGATCCACTTTAGAAGGGGGGCACAGCCAGATATAGCCAACAGGTTGTGGGATCGCGAGGTAGGCAGACTCAGTATCATCGCCGTCGAACCGCCACTTTTTGGGAACGGTCACACGGTTTTTTGAGTCAAGGGAATGTAGGTATCCCCCTGCAAAGGTCCTGTTTCTGGATGAGAGCATTAAGGCTTTTATTTGCGGGATATTTCGACATTTCGCCCCATTTTCCGACACAAGTCAAGAATTCACTCAACATTTACTTATTTTTTTTGCACTTTAATTGCGGTTTTTCGTGGATAGCCGCCGTGCAGCATAAAAATCTAAGATTGGATGAACTTCTGGTGGAGCTGGGGCATTGCAAAACGCGCTCGAGAGCCAAGGCTTTGATACTAGCTGGGAAAGTGCGCAGGGGTACCGTGATTCTAGATAAACCAGGGAAATCATATCCAATGGATATATCAGTAACTGTGGTCCAACCGGCGCGTTTTGTAGGTCGCGGGGGAGATAAGCTTGAAGCCTACCTGGAGGCGTTTCCCACCGAAGTAAGTGGAAAAAGGATACTTGATGTAGGTGCCTCTACGGGTGGGTTTACAGATTGCCTTCTTCAGAGGGGAGCCGAGTGCGCAGTTTGTGTGGACGTAGGAAGAGCTCAATTACATCACAAACTGCTCTTGGATCCAAAAGTAACCAATATAGAAAAAACCAACGCTCGTCATTTAACACCGGATCAACTTCCCCACCCTGACTACGACTTGGCGGTGATGGATCTCTCTTTTATATCCCTTAAAAAAGTGCTACCAGCCATATGGCCGCTCTTGAAGTTCAATGGAAAGTTAATAGCTTTGGTAAAACCACAATTTGAAGCGGAGAAGCACCTTGTGGACAAAGGTCGAGGCGTGATCCACGACGATGGTGTCAGAATGGCCATCCTGGAGGATATTAAAAAATGGATTGCTAAGCATTTAGATGGCGCATCCCTGGAAGGTTCCATCGAGTCGCCCATTGCCGGGGGAGATGGTAATAGGGAATTCCTTTTAGGGATCTTTAAAAAGTGAGACTGAAACTGACCTCGAATTTTAAGAAATAAATGCGTGATTGCCAACTAGTGAAAGCCTCCTTAAATCCGATACTAAATACTCTCAACCAGCATGCACGCCATTGAGTCGATAGCCTTTTTTATCAATCAGACCAAATCCGGTGCTCCCGAATTGGCCGAAGAGTTAATAGCCATTGCAAAAAAAGAATGCCGATCGATCAAAGATACTTCCAAATATCCTTTGGAGCCCGATTTTCTAAAAGATGTCAGCGCCTGCTGTGTCATTGGCGGAGACGGCACATTACTCGGTGTGGCGGAAGCATGTGCTAACCAATCAGTTCCGGTGATCGGGGTAAACCGTGGAGGATTAGGTTTCTTGACAACTTTTTCCGGAGAAGAAGCTGCCCGGTTATTTCCTCAGGTCTTGAAGGGAGAATACTGCATCACAGAACGCAGCATGCTACAGGCATCGTCAACCGGAGGAGGAGCAACCACAGCTCTGAACGATGCTGTTATTAAGGAAATCCGCTCAGGAGATATTTTGAATCTGGAGGTCTGTAACGAAGCAGGCTGGATTACGGATTATTTATGCGACGGTATCATCTTTACTACACCCACCGGCTCAACTGCCTACAATTTATCAGCAGGCGGACCCCTGATTGATCCTAGCGCAAAAGTATTGGCAATGACTCCTATCTGCCCTCACACGTTGAGCAATCGATCTATTATTTTTGATTCAGGCGCAAAGTTGACAGTCAAAGATGTCTCCCAATCCAAAACTCTCCAGGTCATTCTAGATGGAGCAAATCGGCTAACTATTAATCCGGGCGAGAGTGTCACTCTGGAGCTGTCCCCCGAGAAGCTGTCCCTAATCCACCAAAAAGATTTCAACCACTTCGAAGTGGTGAGAACTAAATTGAAATGGAGCGGCAGCCACAAACAGCGCTCCTGAGATTCCATAAATCCACTCCGTTGAATACTTTGTAAAAAAATATTGCTGGGTTGAGGCAGTCCGATTTACCCCTATTAAAGTCGATCATTCTCAGTTCAACTTTAAGCGGCTCAATACCAGCCATCTCATCGCCATGTCGGAATATTTTATTCGCTATCCAGACTCCGAAGAAGCCAAGGGTCCCTACAACATCGAGCAGCTCCAATCCCTCAGCGAAGCCAAGAAAGTAACTAACGATACCCTTTACTACGACGACGATAAAGAGGTCTGGCTAGCTATTCGTGGAAACGAGGGTTTAACAGAATCCCTGTTTCCTGCTGAAAAGAAACTTTCTTTAAAGAAAAATCCGGACGAGGAGCTAAATTTACTTAAAAAGCCGGAAGAGGAAGAAGATAAGAAGCTCACGGTCGAGGATATACTCGCGGCTGCGGAAGGCGATACCCCAGAAACCAAAAATAAAAGGACCAAGGCCAAATGGAAACATCGCACCATTGGCTACACTATCTTCTCATTGGCGATCACTTTCCTGTTATCTGGAGCTGGCCTGGCCGTTCTTCATCTGAGTACCATCCAGACTCTGAACCCAGCACTGATTCTTAAAGATCCTTTTATCATCACTGCCACGATCGACCTTTTACTGGCCCTTTGCTTACTCTTATCGGTAACAACTATCTATCCGGTCGTGAGATTTCGGGCTGTATTGGGTTTGGGATTCATGGCTATATATTTTTATAGCTTCGACCAAGTGACGATGGCCGTCCTGATTTCAGTGAGCATGATCTGCGCTTTTATCAACACCTTCACGACACGAGTATCGGTGTTTATGTTAACCGGGCCCGGATCTATTGGAGGCATGCTTCTCTTTCTTTTTCTTTATTACCTTTATCTCAATCCATCACAGGCCTGACCAACCATTGACTTTCGCCACGGGTTTCAGAAAGGTAACCTGTTAACGAGGGGTTGGACATGACCAAATTAGGATCGAAGTTAAGAAACAAATGGGCTGCCCCCTATAAGCGGCTCAAGCATGTCCTGGAAAAGGAGATCTGGGATACAGAACTCCCGGACAGATCCAAACCGATTGACTCGGCCTACTACCTTCTGCGAATTCTTTCGCTGGTTAAGAATGGTTTCATTCGCAATAATGTTTTCGTAAGAGCAGCAGCCCTTTGCTACAGTTCGCTTTTGGCACTTGGGCCACTAGCAGCTATCGTCCTCGTCATAGCTGGCTTCCTACTGGAGACGGTGGAACAGACTCGAATGCTGGAGCTAATGAACAAATTTGTTGTGTTTCTGGCTCCTCCACTCGCCGAGTACTTTGAATCTGCCGGAGGAAATGGAGAGGGTTCTGCCGGTAACTCTTTTATAAACGAAAATGTTATTGAAGGTCTAAACGGTTTTATTGAGAACGCACAGTCCGGCGCATATGGTGTATTGGGAATTCTCCTACTCGTAATAATTGCGCTCCAACTTTTTTCGGCGATTGAAAAGGCCTTTAACGACATTTGGGGCGTCCGGCGTGGACGAAGCTTGTTGCAACGTATTGTCTTTTATTGGGCGTTTATAACCCTCGGTGGTTTATTATTCTTTTCTGCCCTAGCAATTTATTCCGCCGGCACCTATGTTAATATAGTCGAAGGTCTACCTCTGGGAGCACACCTCCTAAAATTAATCCAGTGGCTGGCACCCTTGTTATCCTTTATCCTAATAGTGGTTCTCCTCGCGAGCTTCTACCGATTTATCCCGAACACTCAGGTCTATTTTGTCCCTGCATTCAGCGGAGCTTTTATTGTATCCGCTTTGTTGGTACTCAACAAGGAGCTCTCTTTTCTCTATGTCAGACAAGTAGTAACTGCTCAGAGTCTTTATGGATCGCTGGGAATCATTTCCATACTTATGTTGGCATTGTATATCTTCTGGGTATTTGTTCTCACGGGTGGGCAAATAACCTACGCTATCCAGAATGCTAATTTCCTGGCCAACCAACAAGCTTGGGAGAACACCAGCCGTTCAACTCGAGAAGCTTTGAGTCTGGCAGCTTTAATATTGATAGCACGCCGATTTAAAATTTGCGCCCCGGCCTACTCATCAACCGAATTGACCAAACGACTTCGAGTACCTGGACAAATTCTTAACGAATCTCTGGCCAATCTCATGGAGCTGGGCTTCATTACTATACTCACAGCTGAAGCCGGCAATAGCGGAGTCACAAAACGCTACCAACCGGCCAAGCCACTTAGTAAAATTACCTTGTACCATTTCAAGAAAGCTCTCGATAATTACGGAAATTCCGAAGGCAAGGAACTCATCCTGAAGGTGGATCCACTTATTCGTGAGTTCAGCGAAAAAATGGATTCTAACATTAAGAGAGATTGGCAAACACGCACCCTGGAAGAGCTCCTGGAGACAGGAGTTGCATGACAAATGGCAGAAATCCGCCATGCAGTTGTGCCCGACGCAGCCGCTATCAATAAAATCTGTAACCATTACATCCAGAATACTCCAGTCAATTTTAAGACCGGGCAACTGACCCTTGAAGAGCAAGGGAACTGGATCCGTTCGTTCTCCGATTCCGGGCGATATCAACTCTTCGCAGCCTGTGAAGGCTCGGAACTAATCGCCTATGCGGGATCCAGCATGTTTCATGAACGATGTGCCTACGGGACATCTGTCGCTACCACCGTTTACCTCCACCCGGATGTACGAGCGAAGGGCATTGGCACTCAATTGTATACGAAGCTGTTCGATGCTTTGAGCAAGGAAGATCTACACCGGGCCTATGCGGGCATCACCCTCCCCAATCCCGCCTCCGAGGCCTTGCATTTAAAATTTGGCTTCAAAAAAGCAGGGCTATTCACTCAGGCCGGTAGAAAATCCGGAAAATTCTGGGATGTGTTGTGGATGGAGAAAGCGCTCCCTGAGACTATTTAAGTCCTGACCAACTACAGGAGCCAGGCCTTCCTTTTACCCTATTGACAACAGTTAAGCCATATCTACGGTGGGCGGTTTCTCTTTAAAACCATGTTTAACTGGATTCAAATCTATCTCATAAAGCACTTTAAGTGGATGCTCATCCTCCTCCTGGCTGTAGTGATCGTATCCTTCGTATTCACGATCGGCAATTTCAGCCCCTTGGGAGGCTCAGGCGGGCAGAACTACAGAGAACAGCGTTTCTTCGGATACGACCTGTCCTCAGCAACGGGCCAACAGGAAATCTTCGGTCGCGGTCAAATCAGTTTGTCCATCAATCTGCCTTTCTACGCATCGAATGAAAGGATCACGCAGGATTACTCCCTCTCCAGGGCAGCTTTCCTTCATTTGGCAGACGAAATTGGCCTCCCTGGCCCAACAAAAGAGGAGTTCAAAGACTTTGTAAAAGATCTGCCTGCATTCATGAATTACCTTACACAGGAGTTTGACCAAACCCGCTTTACAGCCTTTGTAGATTCCCTGACTGCTAGGGGACTGACCGAAACGTTTGTCACGGGTGTTCTTGAAGAAGATTACCGGGTAGACAAAATTCGAAAAATTCTGCAAGGCCCGGGACATATTTTGGAATTTGAAGCCATTCAAGCAGCTCAGAACGAACAAACCGAATGGACATTGGAAACTGCCAAAATGCCCTATGCTGAGTTTACCGCCGACATCCAACCTTCGCAGGAAGACCTGGAAAGCTATTTCCAGACAAACGTGTTCCGTTACGAAATTGACGCAAAAGCCATAGCGAGTTTCGTGTTATTCGATCCCCGATCCTATATAGACAACGCTTACCAGCCCAATCCAGGCGAAATAAGCATACACTTTTTCACTAACAAGGCCCGTTACCAGGCGGCTATCCCCAAACCCGATCCGATCGAGAAAGAGGATGGCACTTCCGAAACTCCCGAAGCTCCAGAAGTAACCTTAACTGATGTGGAAGAACAGGTGATTGCAGAAATCCGATTAGACCATGCGAACAAGGAAACTCAGAAAATCGCTGAAGAGTTTGCCTACAACCTATTCGACAAGGAAATCGCAATCGGTAGCCAGGAATTTGAATCCGCATTAACAGACGCAGGTGTTACTCTGACTTCCCTCGTTCCTTATTCAGAAGCGGGTGTAATCGCTCAAAATGGTCTGCAGACGCAGACTTTACATCAGGTTTTTCGATTGAACGAAAGCCGGTACTTTTCCGACCCGATTCGGGATGGAGCAAACTACGTGGTCTTGTTTCACCAAGGAGAGGAAGCTGCCTATACTCCGGTGCTCGCCGATGTCCGGGCCAAGGTCAATAGCGACTATTCAGAAGAAAAGAAACGTGCTCTCTTTATTGAAAAAGGCGCGGCTATTAAGGAAGCCGTTCAGACCGCAATCGCTGGAGGAGAAAGTTTCGAAAGTGCCGCTAAAGCTCAGAACCTGAATCATCAGGCGTTTGAAAGCTTTAAACGGTTTGCCCCTGCGCCGGAAGGTTTCGATACCAATCTGCTAAACCAATTGAACAATATCAACCAGGGCGAAGTATCGGACTGGGTGGCCACCGCTACCGATGGCACACTGGTCTATGCCGCGCAGAAAGTCGCACCCACTTTTGACAGCGGAGCTGAGGAAGTAAAAACCTATCTGGAAAGCCAAAGGCAGTTAGTAAGCTCCGCCAACGTCGAACCGATTATGCGGGACTTACTTGAAGCTGAATTGGCTAACACCTCCTACGCTCAGGATTCTTCTCAGTTCTAGTCTATAAATTAGACCTATGGCGTAGACTTCGATTTTGGCAACCGATGCCAGAGACCGGGCAGTTTCTCTAGAGAAGATATATCATAGACTGCTCCATGAGGGAGAAACTTTTTGAACCAGGTTCGCTGCTTCTTGAGCAATTTTCGCGTGTTCCGTGTAATGTTCTCCGCCAGCTTGCTTTCAGGTAAATCTCCCCGTAAAAAGGCAATCGTTTCCCGATATCCTATGGCTCCTGCAGCGCTGGGATTTCGTTCGATTCCAAGACTGAGTAGTTGTCTCACTTCCTCCACCAATCCTGCAGAGAGCATGGCATCCACTCGTATACGCACCCGTTCTTCTAATTCTTCTCTGGCGCGCGACAATACGATCAATCTTTTCTCAAACTGATCAAATGCACCAGCTCGTGCACCAAACTCTTGTTTCAATTGCTCTAGGGTTTTACCTGAGGCAAGACAGCGTAGCCAAGCCTTCAAAACCCGACGGGGATTAGCCACATCCAAGTCTCCAAGCCCATGGGGATTAAGCGTGCGGAGCACAGCAACGGAGTCGGACAACGGCTGATTTTCAAATTGATGTTCTATGCGCCGCTGAACAGCCGGTTCCAGACTCAAGCCATCCACCACCGGCGCAAAAAACGCATTGAGATAGAAACCACTCCCACCAACCACCAGAACCTGTTTTCCCCGTGAATAAATATCGGCTGCCACATCCTTGACCTGTCTTACGTATTCGTTGATCGAATACTGCTCAGATACATTGGTCACATCAATCATGTGATGCGTAACTTCGGCCATTTCTCCTCTACTGGGCTTCGCTGTGCCAATATCCATATGCCGGTAAAAGAGCAGTGAATCACAGGAAATAATTTCCGCCTGATTTTGCTTTGCCCAATCCAGAGAGAGCCTGGTTTTCCCAACAGAAGTATAGCCGGTCAGAATATGGAGAACAGGATCCACAGCTAATAATCCTTCCCTGCAATTTTAAAGCGGTCAACTCTTGCGCTCACTGTAACGAACATTTTCCAAAAAACCCTTTGATCTGGATGCCGGTTCCCCTATGTCTTAGCAACAACTTTCCTATTGTGAAAATCTGCCTGGTTACTGAAACCTTTCCGCCTGAGATTAACGGTGTATCTATGACTTTGAATCGACTGGTCAATGGACTGAGCCAAAAGGGCCATGAAATACATGTTATCCGACCCAAGCAGTTTAAGACCGATGGGGAGAAAAAGCCCGAAGCCTACACAGAGAATTTAGTCTTTGGGGTTCCTATTCCCGGTTACGATATTTTAAAATTGGGCATTGCGGGATTTGGTGAACTTAAAAAGAACTGGAAGTCCTTCGAACCAGACGTCATCCATATTGCCACGGAAGGCCCACTCGGAACACAGGCCCTCTTTTCAGCCTTGAGGAATAAAGTTCCGGTGGTATCCAGTTTTCACACTAACTTCCATTCATACGGAAAGCATTACCACTTGGGCTGGCTTACCGGAATCGGTCTGGCGGGTTTAAAATACTTTCACAATAAAACCCGATTGACATTCGTACCCAGTGAAGACTTACGGCAGGACCTGGAGGCCGAAGGATTTAAAAACCTAAAAATTATGAGCCGGGGCGTGGATACCGAATTGTTTTCGCCTGCAAAACGTGATTTGGAATTACGAAAAACCTGGGGAGTAGCGGAGGACCAGCCCGTCATGATTTATGTGGGCAGGCTGGCGGGTGAGAAAAATATTCCATTGGCAGTAAAAGCTTACGAACAGGTCTTACCCCTCTGCCCGGACATGAAGTTTGTTCTGATTGGGGACGGTCCCCTAAGAGGCTCCATCGAAAAAGCTCACCCAGAATTGATCTTCGCTGGAATGCAGCGTGGAGAGGATCTAGCACGGCACTATGCGTCGGGAGATGTCTTCTTATTTCCGAGTGTTACAGAAACATTTGGCAACGTTGTGACAGAAGCTTTGGCCAGTGGTCTGGCAGTCCTAGGATATGATTACGCGGCCCCCGGCAGATATATCAAAGAAGGTCACAACGGCTGGCTGGCTCCATTCGATGATTCTGACGCATTTTTGCGGCAATCCGAAAAGATTTTTCAGTCCCAATCTGCTTGGCCAGAAGTCCGCCAAAACGCCCGTACCACGGCGGAAAGCCTAACTTGGGGCACCATCCTGGATAGCTATATCAGGGACGTGGAAGAAGCAAAATGCCGTTGTGAATAACTTCTTCTTGGCAATCCCCTAAGAGCCTGATACCACCTCAAACCTTTTGTTTTTTGAGTCGTGCGAGAGTTTATTCACAACCCGGTATTTTGGGGAATAAATACTCATTTTGGCCATAATATGGCGGAAATTTGGCTAAAAAATTAAATTTTGGAATTCGATTTTTTGTATTTTAAATCCCCATACAACCCGAATAACGGCATTTTTTTGTTACAGCCGTATTTCAAGCGCTTCGGTAAGGTTAAAAGGCTTCTCTCAAAGCATCCGAGGATTGAAGTCGCTCGCAAACACGCAAAATTTGGGCTTATTACCAACTTATTCACAATCAAACGAAAAAAAACCGTGCTGGAGTTCAAATCCATCATTCTATCGGATATTCACCTCGGCATGAGAGACTGCAAAGCGAAGGAAGCGACCCACTTTCTCAAACATACACCTAGCGAAACTCTCCTTTTAATCGGGGACATTATTGATGCCTAGAGCCAACGGCGCCGAATAGGCAAACTGAGGTCGCTTTATTCGCCTGGTTATCAAGAAAATAGAGCGTATAATGACCAAGGTTATTTATTTGTAAGGGAACCAGAATCCGAACCCGTCGACCTGGTCAAACACTCTGATACAAAGGATTCATCTGTGACCATTTCCTCACGGCCTAAGAAAAAATGTCAGATGAAATCCACAAATCAAGACCCCGTGGCAGAGACCACGGGGAATAACAAGTTTAAATTCTGAGAAGCTTGGGCTTCCCGAAACTTTGCTTACAGAAGAACACCTTCTGAAAGTTCCTTAACGCAATTCCGCAAACCAGACAGCATCGCCTCCTTATCGTCCAGGTGATCTGCAATCACATTGACGATGGCACTGCCGACAACTACCCCATCCGCTATTTTTGAGACTTCACGCACTTGAGATTGCTGCGAAATACCAAAACCAACCACAACCGGCTTGTCGGTATTGTCCTTTATAATACGAACTTTTTCAGGGAGATTCGATTCAAGAGAATCGCGCACTCCGGTAACACCTTCCCGCGATACATAATAAACAAATCCACTCGAGGCAGCTGCAATCTCCGCGATCCTGTTCTCCCGTGTGGTTGGGGCAATAATGAAGACTGTTTTCATTCCCACCTGCTCACAACTAGCCAAATAGGCCTCGGCTTCGGTGGGGGGAAGATCTAACGCTAATATGGCATCCACACCAGCATCAAACGCTTCTTTTAAATAAGCTTCAATTCCTTGGGAGAAAATCTGGTTGAAGTAAGCGTAAAAGACAATCGGCACTTCTTGATTGATCTTCCTGGTTTCACGCACGAGACGAAAAACGTCCGCCTTTGTGAATCCGTTATCGAGCGCACGCTTGGCAGCGCACTGATTGGTCCAGCCATCGGCTAAAGGATCTGAAAAAGGCACGCCCAATTCCAGGATGTGTATTCCGGATTCCAACAAGACTTTGCAGGCTTCCAACGACGTCTCGTAATCAGGATCTCCTGCGCATACATAAGCGATAAAGGTCTTCCGCTTTTCGTCTCTTGCTCGTTCGAATTCTGCAGCTATTCGGTCCATGAATAATTATGAAAGCTTACAAACTGCTGTTCCTTTGGCGGGCGTCAACGGGAAAGAAAACGGAAGCATCCCTCCAAGTCGCATCATTATTATCCTCCCTGAGAAGCAGACCTTGACCATTTAGAAAGCCGCACCCCATCTGGATAATATTTCGGACTAAAAACTCCACTCTATACCGATCGTCGATTGCCGGGGCGCTCCCGGGCGTGGTCCATGAGGAATCCGTGAAGCCAGCCAATTTTCGTCGAACGCGTTTTGTATAGAAGCAAATACCGTTGTGGTGTTTGAAATCTCGTAGCGGTAACTCAAATCAACCAAAAAGTAGGAATCACTCTTTCCGAATCGGGCATCAGCAAGTCCAGAAGTATTTACCTCCAGCCCAAGGTTAGTAGCATCGGCGTAACTTTCATCTACATAGGTGGTTCCTAAGTGAAAGCTCCAATTGCCACCTTCAAGCCCGGTAGTAACATTCCACTGAATTTGTGGAATGTACGGCAGATTGTTACCTGGCTTAGCTCCCGAAAATATCGTGGAAT
>JAPUIL010000565.1 GCA_027297085.1 Verrucomicrobiota bacterium
ACCTACGATAAGGGGCAGGAAGTCGACCTGCAGTTCGAATCGGAATACGGTTGGCGTTTCGTTCAATGGGAAGGACACAACATTCAGGATTCCACGGTCCCGGAAACTAAAATTAAACTCGACGCCGACACTACGGTCGTGGTGGTTTGCGAAGAGGCCAAGGAGCTCGTATTTGACGTCGATGAAGACCAATAAGCCAAGATATACAATCCGCTTCTTTCTACAGGGCACTGTGGCCTTGAGTTTCGTGTTCTTTGGTTCTCTCAAGGTATCCGCACAGGAAGTGCCCACTGCTGAAACAGGCATTTCAGAAGAGGATATCCAGCAATCGCGCAACCGAGGCCTCGAGACTTGGGAAGGCAGCCTATTTGGCCAGGATTCTTACAAACCGGATTCTTATGCTCAGATTGAAGTAGTACCCAATCCCGGATTCGAATTTGAAAAATGGGAAGGGCCCAATATAGCCAATCCCACAGAGGCAAAAACGTTCGTAACCATGGCCGTTCATACGAATATCAAGCCGCATTACCGGCGCATTTGGAACGTGATCGCAGCTCCCGACAACAAGGAAGCAGGAAAAGTAAAGGGTTCAGGTGATTTTCCGGATGGCTCAGACGTTACTCTGACTGTGGAGCCGAATGAAGGGTTCAAATTTCTCGGCTGGGAAGGCAATGGCATAAACGAGGAGGAAAAAGAAGAGTTGATGATCACTATCACCGTAGATGGTGATCATGACATCGTTGCCCGATTCGAAAACGAAAATCAGAACGAAAGCGGCGGCGGTTGAGGAGGTGGTGGAGACTCCGACCAAAATCAGGACCAAATCGAAGATCAGAATCAAGAAAATCAGGAGGATCAACAAGACGAGCAAGAGCAGAATGAGGACGAATCCGATTCTGAGCAGAACGAAGACCAATCGGACGAGCAAGACCAACCACAAGACCAGGGAGACCAACCTCAAAAACCAGAATCTGGTGAAGATGATCCCGCAGAGCCTGAAGAGGGAGAAGATGAAGGTGCTCAAGACGAAGAAGAAGCTCCCGCCCAGGAGGCGCCTGCCGCCGGACAACCCGTCCCCCTTCAGATGACTCCTGAAGAAGCAATCCGGTTACTGGAGGCCATGGAAGACGGCGAAAAGAAACTCCCACTTTTTATTGTGACCCCACCCGACCAGAAGAAAGGCACGAAAAAGGATTGGTAATCGACTGTTTTTGAACTTGTATTGATGACTTTGCCCGACAGCAACTTTTACGCATGACAACCCTTCACAGACCCAGAAAAACAACGCAGCCCGGGTGGCTTCCGTTGGTGGTTTTGTGTATCTTCAGTCATGCCCTTCATGGGGAGGTGACGGTGAGGGCCGTAGTTGAGCCAAACCCGATTGCCCTTGGAGAAAGCGCACAACTGAAGGTGATTGTGGAAGGGAGTCAAAAAGCAGAGCCCCCTGAAATTCAGAATAACGAATATCTGGAATTTGCCTACCGCGGACCCAACACTCAAGTCAGCTGGGTTAACGGAGAAATGAATGCCACCATCACCCACGTATTTCAGGTTCGCCCCTTGAGAATGGGCAAATTCCGTATCACGCCGCTCATGCTATTTATAGATGGGAAAAACTATCAGACTAACGAGCTCATTGTTGAAGTGATTGAACAAACCAAGTCTTCAATCGATGTAAGCGAAATTGCCTATCTGGAATTCGATTTGCCGGAGCGCAATGTTTACGTAGGTGAAACCATTTCCTCGGAACTCCGTATGGTCATGCTAAACCAGGCTACCTTCCCAAACAGGGGTCTGCCGCAAATCGAAGGTGACGCGTTCAGTATCACGCCGATCGATACCCAGCCGCAAATAACCCGGTCCGTTAAAGATGGGCGCTACTATGATGTCTACATCTGGAAAATCGGCATTACACCGGTAAAGGCGGGCGTCCAGACCCTGCAATTCAAATCCACCCATACCCTTCGTATTCCAGAAGGTGGTGGCCGCAGCCGAAGAGACCCTTTCAGTATCTTCCGAAACGATCCCTTTTTTGACAACATGTTTGGCCGCTATCAGGACAAACAGATTCTCTCCCTGAGTGACCCAGCGATCATAACCATTGAGTCCCTGCCTCAGGAAGGTCGACCAGAGAGTTTTAAAGGGGCAATAGGCGTTTTTGACATAGCTGCAACCACTGATACAACAGACCTGGCTGAGGGTGATCCCATCACTCTGAAAATTCAAATCGAAGGTGAGGGAAATTTTTCTCAGATGATTCCGCCCGAGTTTCCAGCAAGCGATTCGTTTAAAACGTATCCACCGCGCGTGGTTGAAGAACAACTTGATACGCGGGGATTCTCGGGATCCAAACAATTCGAATATGTAGTGATTCCACTTTCTGCGGACATCAAGGAAGTCCCCAATATCCCATTCTCCTACTTCAATCCGCGAACCGGCACGTATTCAGAAATGAATACCCCGCCTATAGCTATTTCAATAAAACCGTCCGCCCAACCTGTTGTCAGCTATCCGGTAGCTCAATTTAACAACGGCCAATCTCCATTCCGTTCACCAGCCAATGGAAGCGACATGCTCCTGCCCATCAAAGTTTCGCTAGGCAGTACTGTGACTCCGCCCACACTGAATCGAATGCAAAACATTCTGGCGGTAAGCGTGGTAGCTCCACTCGGTATCCTTGGCTTGGCCTACCTAATCCGTCGAACACGTCATTCATCCCAAAACGACAAGGAGCGCCTTCGCCTCAGAGTCCTAGACCAGAAGATGGCACGCCATCGAGAGGAAATGGGTAAGGCACGATCCAACAATGAGGTGCCCGCATTTTACCAAGCTTCTTGTCGAATTTTGCAAGTCGCTCTCGCCCGTAATTTGGGCTGCAATCCGGAAGCCATAACCGGCAAGGAAATCAATGCATTATGGGTTCCATCACTGGGTGATGATCGTATCAAAGATTCGATCCAAAACTTTTTTCAGAAAGGTGACGCACTACGTTATTCGGGCCGAGCAACCCAGGACCAAGCCCTGCAGAAAGAGGAACTGGAGCTGGAATCAATTCTCAGGCAATTAGGGAAGAAGAAATGAGAAACAGGTTTTTTCATGTTGTTCTTATCCTGACTCTTTCGGCACTTGCCCTTCACGGGCAGTCTAGTGATTTACAAATCTTGTTTAACAAAGGCAATGCCGCGTATGCGGAGAAACAATACCTCGACGCTGTGGAGGCCTACGAGAAAGCTTTCGAAGCTTCCGGACAGGCCAGCCCGGCTCTGCTGTTTAATCTGGGCAACGCCTATTATTTTTTACAGGACTTTCCCTCAGCGCTGCTCGCCTATGAAAGAGCGTTGACGCTGGAACCGGGCAACCCGGATGTCCTGGCCAACCTTCAAAAAATCACAGACCAATCCGGTCTCGAACGTCCCCTTTATTCAATCGCTCAGGAATTTGCCTACACCCTGCCGGTAAACACCTGGCTGCTACTATTGATAATAGGTTCTGCTACTACTACACTCGCCGGCTTGCTCATCTGTTATGCACCACGACTAGCCCCGATACCCAGTCTGACACTTTATCTTTCGATCCCACTCATGATGATGGCCATAGCAGGACTCTTGCTCTGGAAAAAAGATTTCAGCAGAGGATTGATCCTGATACCTGAAACAGGGCTGAGGGTTGCTCCCACCGAAACGGCCAACGCCCTCAATACTCTTCCAAACGGCACTTGGGTAGAAGTTCTGGAAACACACGAGCCCTATCACTACATCCGCACTCCGGACAAACAAGAGGGTTGGGTCAAAGACGTCACCGTAGGCAAAGTTTGGCCCAAGAATTAGTCAAGATTCCTCCATGAGGGGCATCTGTAAAAAAGCTCACCCGATCGTCTCGCATCAACTCATGCAGCTAAGTTATGTAAACCCAATTTTCCGTAGGTTCCTGATCACCGTCATTCCGAAGTCTTTTGATCCCAACACCATTCCGTGCTTCTCACATTTAGCTGCAAGTTCTTCGAGTAGGACTCGCTTAAAAGGTGAAGCAGACATGACATCCCAGTCACTGACTTTGGAGTCCCAAAGGAAAAACCTATCGCGGTGTTTGGAGGTGATAACGATGTATTTCATACCAACGGCAGTAGCGATCTTTACCCGCTCATCCGCATCGAAGAACACGGGGTTAACAATCTCCGCGTAGAATTCATATTCATAGCAGGAAGGTTATCAAATTTGAGCCTTCCCGAAACCCTGAGGCTGATCTAAAACTTTTACTTCTAAATCCTATTACAACATGGCCTGCATCATCATATACGGCGAAATCCTCTGGGATTGTCTCCCTTCGGGTCCACGCTTGGGAGGTGCACCACTCAATGTCGCAGCAAACCTAAGCCTGCTGGGTCATGAAACGTATCTGGTATCCGCGGTGGGTAAGGACGAATTCGGAGACCAGGCACTGGAGGCGCTGGCAAAGTATGGCGTCCGAACTGATCGAGTTTTGCGAAGCGAATACCCAACCGGAACCGTTGAGGTGTCACTGGATGACCGCGGAGATGCCTCCTATTCCTTCACACCCGATTGTGCCTGGCACCACATGGGTGACTTGATGAGGGGTCATCAACTTCCGGAGGGAGATGCGCTTTTATATGGATCGCTGGCAAACCACATACCGGAGAACTGGAATTGGCTCAAATCCCAGTTTGACACATTTTCAGGCCTCAGGTTTTGCGATATTAACCTGCGCGAACCCTGGACGCTGGAGCTGGTGCAAGAAATTGCGGTCACCGCCTCCATCCTTAAATGTAATGAGTCCGAATTCGAGGCGCTGTCCGGAACCTATGCCTCCATTGAAGACACCCGCCTATTAAGAAAAGCCAAAAAGGTAATGCCTGCTTTCCCCGATAAACTGTGCATCACCTTCGGAAAAGACGGGGGCCTTTACTTTTCAGAAAAAAATGAAATCTACCGGGGGACGGCAGCTCCAATTCAAGTTTTGGATTCGATCGGCGCAGGAGACGCTTTCATGGCCGGACTCATGAGTGAACTCGTTGCGGAATTAGAATCGCTTCCTGAAAATTTCTTAGACCGTTGCTGCAAACTAGGTGCTGAAGCCGCTTCACGAGCTGGCGCTCTACCAGAGTTAAGCTGAAGTAAAAAGTTGTACCCATATATTGGATGCAGTGTTTCTTTAACAAATATCAGCGGCTACTATATTCAACTTCTTTAAGCTTATGGTTTCTCCGCACCGAACCCGGGGAAGTACCGATACACTTCTTGAAGGCGCGACTGAAAG
>JAPUIL010000566.1 GCA_027297085.1 Verrucomicrobiota bacterium
GTGATGTAATGATTGTGCCAGGAACGAATCTTTGCCTGCTTACCCACCTTCAGGTCATGGGGTTTTCCTTCAAGAAGGGAGGCCATCATCTTATCCTGGTTAGGCATGATATGGAAACGCACGTTGGCACTCATCCAGGTACCCAGCATGGCTCCCATCTGCAAATATACCGCCCGACCATTAAAGACCGTTTCGAGCCACGATGCGTAGATGAGTATAGCTGCAAAAGTGATCAACAACCCAACGATCGTCTGATTACGAATGGGACTGCGCCAAAGTAGATCGTAAAATAACCACCCACCGATCAAAGAGCCTAGGCTGATTACCAGACCCATGTAGGCAGGAAGATCCGTTTTCGACGGGTCCAAAAGCAAAGTGCCCCCACGTGTGTAAAATACGGATACGAGAAGAATAAATCCGCTGATCCAGGTCGTATAAGACTGCCATTTGAATATATGTAGCCGCGAAGGAATTTCATCCGGCTTGATTACTCGCTTCTCAAGAAAAAAGATCCCGCCACCATGAAGCATGTTCATGTTACCAAGCGATTCGTCGTTCTCCTTATCCTCGAGCAGATTGATCTCCATCCAGGTAAAGAGAAGCGAATTACCAATCCACATTATCGCGGCGACTATATGGATAAAACGAAAAACAATATTAAAGAACTCGATCAGGCCGGCATCCATAGGTGTAATTTTTTATGCGGGGAAACGTGACAAGTATTCGAGGTCTTTTTCCACCTCATAACTATCGAAGAGGTAGGGCAAGAGCGTCCTCGCTCTGCCGCCATTAATTGCCAGAAATACACGGCGCAGCGGGACGCTGCTGCCCTACCCGACACAGGCACCTTGTCCCACGAATTTGGAACTTCTATTGTGGGAGGTAGCTTGCTGCCGATGGCCAATTCAATTGAGGGGTTAGAATGCACCGCATTTTTAATTACACCCGGCATCCATAAATAGGTAGAATCAGTGTTGATCTTAAAACACACAAAAATATCGTAAATAGGTAGGAGCGGTTTTTACCGCGATTTCGGTGAAGATAATCTATCGGGTCGTACATAGAATTGCCTGTATGCCGGTCCAATCGTTTTTCTGTAGGAGCGGCTTTATGCCGCGATTCCAACAACGCAAAACGATCGGGGCGTAAAGCCCCTCCTACAGGGTTTCGAGAAGTCATAAAGCAACCGAAGGTTCAGCAGGTTTAACAGATTTTACATCGTAGAGAGAAAGAAGCACGCGCTCGGGCGTCATAGGTGAAACAATCTCGTCCGGGATTTGAGGCCGGAAAGCGTCGATCGCGTGTTGAATGGCAAAATAAGCGCCAATACCATACATAAAGGGAGGTTCACCAACGGCCTTACTGCCCAAAGGTCCGCCGGGATTATCAGCATTCTCCAAGAATTTTACCACCAGGTCATCTGGCATAAAATCAGCATCGGGAGCTTTGTAGGTTGAAAGCGCAAAAGAAAGCAAACGGCCATCATCACTATAGGCCAGGTCCTCCAATGTCACCCATCCAATACCTTGGGCCAATCCGCCTTCTACCTGTCCCAGATCGACCGAACGTATAATTCCACGCCCCAGGTCATGTACGATCTTAGCCGAATCGATGGTATAGTTGCCCCGCAGGCAATCTACCGTCACTTCAATCAGGCAGGTTCCATAGGTATAGTAATGAAAGGGGTTATTATCAGATTTTGTGAAATCATAGTGCAAACCGGGAGGCGTGTAAAATCCGTGGGCCATCAACTGCACACGTGAGAAATAGCTTTTGAGCACCAGCTGCTCCCAGGTCAAATCCGTGAGATTATCACTTAGGTGGACAATGCCGTTTTCGATAGAAATATCCTCCGGTTTACCACCCAATTCCCTGGCCGCCACATCACACAAGCCTGACAAGATCTCCTGGCATGCAATAAGCGTAGCATTGCCATTGAGGTCCGAGGTAGCACTGGCTGCACTGGGCGATATATTGGCAATGCGCGAGGTATTGGTGCTATTGCAACGCACACGATCCGGGCTGATCCCAAAAGAACGCGCCACGATGGCGATCATGTTGGAACTGACCCCCTGGCCCATTTCAATTCCGCCAGTACTTACACTGACCGAACCATCGGTGTAAATATGCACCAAGCTGCTTCCTTGATTTAAGAATGTTTTGGTAAAACTGATACCGAAACAAACAGGCATAATCGCGAAACCCTTCTTCGTACCACGATGCGTTTGGTTGTAAGCCTCTACTCGATCATTGACGGATGAAAACTCAAAAGCGTCTTCGGCTTCTTCCCAGGTTCGCTGCATACGGCAGTCCTTCAAAACCTGTCCGTAGTGGAATTTATAACCGTCTTGAATGAGATTCTTTTTCTGAATCCAATCAGGTGATACACCCATTTCAGTGGCGGCTCTGTAGATAGCCGCCTCGAGGGCAAACATACCTTGTGGGCCACCGAAACCCCGGTAGGCTGTGTTAGGAGGTAAATGGGTTCTGCACGCGGCGGCTAAAATCTTCACGTGCGGGATCGCATAGGCGTTAGTCGCATGCAAAACAGTCCGCTCCAATACCGGTGCGGATAGGTCCATGTAAGCACCGGAGTTTTGATAATGAGCGACGTCAAATGCCAGAATCTCACCTTCCTTTGATAGACCGATTTTAAAATCCTGTTTGTAGGGATGCCGTTTACCGGTCATCTGCATGTCTTCAACCCGATTGAGCACGATCTGAACCGGACGCTGCAGTTTAACTGCGGCAAGAGATGCCATACATGCCCAGTGGGTCGCCTGGTCTTCTTTGCCACCGAATCCGCCACCCAAGCGTTTTACATCCACCTCAACTTTGTGCATTGGGATGCCCAGCACCGCGGCAATTGTCTTCTGCCCAGCCGAAGGACTCTGAGTGGAGGAATACACTTTAACCTGGCCGTCTTCCTTGGGCACGGCCCGAGCCCGATTGGTTTCCAGGTAGGTGTGATCCTGACCGGCCAAGTCAATCTTTCCTTCCAACACATAGTCACACTGGTCCCAGACGGATTCTACATCGCCCTTTTCAAAGATTCTAACCTCTTGTAACACATCACCAGCCTTGTAGGCTTCCCGAGGACAAACCGTGATTGGCAAGGGATCAATCTCAACCTTGCAAAGCTTGGCAGCTTTGCGGGCTAGCTCGGCAGTATCTGCAACAATTAAAACAATCGGATGCTCATGATACATCACCTCATCATAGGCAAACAAAGGCTCATCCTGGATGACGGCGCCAATAAATTTTTGCCCAGGGATGTCGTCGTATACAAAAACTCCTCGAACACCCTCTATAGCATTAGCCGCAGACGTATCCAGATTTCGGATTTTCCCATGCGCAATAGGAGATCCGAAAACTGCGCCATGCAGCAGTCCTTCCGGTGGGGCAACATCATCCGTATATTCTGAACGACCGGTCACATGAAGCTCACTATCACAATGCCTCATAAACCACCTCCTCGCTAATAACTTCCGGGAAACACTTTAGAAAGAGCGCCAACAATAACTGCCGAGCCAGCAACCGTTTATAGTCTGCTGATCCACGCACATCGCTGATAGGCTGAAATTCAGTCTGGGCAATGGCCACCGCCTCCATTACAAGCTCGGCTGTCAGACTTTGATTACTCAAGAACTGACAGGTTTCATGTAAATAGAGAGGAATCGCCGCTACACCGCCCAAAGCGAGATGCGCCTCTTTGATAAACGAGCCATCCACTTCAAACCTGGCTGCAGAGTTAACCGTAGCGATATCAAGTACGGGCCGTTTGGATACTTTCTCCCAGTGGATGCGTGTGCTCCCATCCGGCTTGCCAAATTCAATCGTCTTAATCACCTCTTCCTCTATCTTGGCCAGTTGTTTATATCCCAGGAAAAAGTCCTTCAGCGCCAAATGCCTCGGTTCATCCCCACCCTCCACGCTCAACTGCGCATCAAGCGCCAGCAGAAGGCAAGTCATGTCCGCAATGGGCGAAGCGTTGCATATATTGCCACCCAATGTGGCCCGTGTGCGGATTGGCCAGCTGGCGATCAAATAATTGTAGGCCTGGATCTCAGGAATGGCCTCCTGAATCAGCGGATCGTCTCCAAAGGCTTGAAACGACATCCGTGCATCCACGATTAAATTACCATCCGCCTCAACAACTGGGGGTACAGCATCTCCTGAATTCAACAACTGCACGGGTGTTTCGGGTATCTCTGCCCCTCGCTGCACATAGATATCGGTCCCACCTGCTATAACTAGAGGTCTTCCTCCTTCAATGTTAAAGTCCGAATTCTCAGGGTGTTCCAATGCGGCCAAACGTTCAGGAATAGTTTCAAAATAGGCTGGCAACGCTTCTTTCTGGCAAAGGTCGGTAATCCGGTTTTCGCCCGACAATCCGGAAGCCAGTTTGTCCAACACTTGCTCTCCCGCTTCTTTGATAGATCGATAACCAGTGCAGCGGCAAAGATTTCCAGAAATAGCAATTTTCACACCTCCGGCATCTAAAGCTTGGGTTTCATCCATCAACCATCCGGTCATCGAAACCACAAACCCCGGTGTGCAATAACCGCATTGAGTTCCACCACAATCCACCAAGGCTGCTTGGACGGGTGAAAGCATTTCCATATTAAGCCCCTCGATGGAAACCAGGTGCTTCCCCATAAGCTCACCCATGGGAATCAAACAGGAGGTCATCGGCACATAGCGAACGCGACCTTTATCGAGGCTCCCCAGCAAAACCGTGCACGCTCCGCAATCACCTTCCTTACAACCTTCTTTGGTTCCGGTAAGGCGCTCGCTATCACGTAAATAATCCAGCACCAATCGACCGGGCGTTTCCCAAGCGGTGACTTCCTGATCGTTCAGAATAAATCGTATGGGCGATTTCAGATTCATAAGAAAGAAAGTGAATGTATTTTTTGCAGGATTTGTGCCGCAATGCTAACAGCAATTTCCTCCGGCGTATCACTTTCAATCGGAAGTCCCACCGGAGCGCAAATACGGCTCTCGTCAGACGGGCTGATACCGCGAGACAGAAGTTCGCCTTTGATTTTTTTTAGTTTAACAGGGCTTCCCATAACACCGATAAACGGAAAAGGATTAGGCTGGAGACTTGCCAGCGCATCTACGTCATCTAAGTAAGAGGGTGTCATCACAACCGCAAAGGTCAATCTTGCATGGTCAATTGTCTGACCAGCTTCGGAAAAGGCTCGGAACTGTTTTACAACGCGACTTGGTACGTCTCTCAAAGTATACAATTCCTCACGTGGCTCAACTACGGTCACCTGAAATCCGAGCATATCCATTTGACGAGCCAAGGCCGCTCCACAATGCCCACAACCTACCACCAATACCCTCCGCCGGTTTAAAAGACCTAAACGGGCCGCCCAGACATCTCCATCTTTCTCGAAACGCGTGGAAGGCTCATTCAAATCTTCTTCTTCAATGTTCAATCCGGAAGGAGAAAGTATTAGTGAACCAGGCTGATCATGTTCGAGCCGGTTCAACAAACTGTGCACGATTGGCCTGTGATCATTATCCAAGACCATCGTTACTAACGATTGTGCACCCCCACAAATCAATCCGGAAGCATCCTCATTCCTTGGATGGTGGTATAAAGTGCGCAGAGTTGGTTTAATTTTTCCGGACCGCAATTGATTGTGAGCTTCTTCAAGAAGACGAGCTTCCATGATACCTCCACCAATCGTCCCTAGGATTTCACCAGCTTCGGTGTAAAGCAATTGGGCACGAGCCGTGCCGGGAGAACCTTTTTGGTGATCCACCACAATTGCCAGAAACACTTTATAGTGACTATCAAGCTCATCGGCGACTTTCTTCCAAATCGCTAACATTGGAAAACCGTTCCTCCTTCCACTACCGTTTTCAGAATAAGCGATTCGTATGCCTCCCGATCAGACTCCAGAGGCAACAACACCGCTGCAAGCACTGCATCGGCAGAAGAAGCATTCAGCTGTTTGCTCGAAGCTTTAACTGAAATGAAATCTAAATCTTTTCCTGGAGTGAATGATCCTTTCCTTCCTCCCAGGTCTAATACATCCGCTCCAGCTTGAGTACTGCGATACAAACCTCGGGAAAACGTGGCAGACGTCATGCCCGCAGCCTGGTTTTGTCTCACAAAGGAAGTCAAAACATCGAGCATCGAAAGATAGGGACCCCCTCCAATATCTGTTGCCAGAGCCC
>JAPUIL010000567.1 GCA_027297085.1 Verrucomicrobiota bacterium
GCTACAGCCAAGATGATAGCCTGCTTCAGGAGAGTCAGATCGAAACCTCCGGGCAATTGTTGGTGCTGCTGGCTGATCGGTCTATCACTCTGGACAAGAAAGCTGCCAGCCAAGTTGACCGCCTGGAAGAATTTATCTCAAAAACCCGAGCTCTCAAAGCTGAACACAATTTAGGCAGCAAGCGCGATGTTACCCTCTATTATAAAGCAGGAGATACAGCAGCTGCTTTGATTGAAGGTCACATGGACTCGCTCTTGAAGCTGATTGGCGCCGAAAAGCTTGAAGCCGTTTCGGAAGACAAGGATCTGCCTGCCAGCGTTTCCGAGCTCGGCACCGTTTATATCGACCCGGCTGATTCAGTGGACGTCGATGCTGAAAAGGACCGCTTACAAAAAGAACTCCTGAAACTCCAAAAGGCGATAACGGCTGGCGAATCCAAGCTGAAAAACGAGAAATTTATGAGCAACGCGCCGGCTAATATTGTGGAAGGAGCCAAAGCACAATTGGCCGAATCAGTAGCCAAGAAGGACGAATTAGAAAAATTGCTGTCCCGATTGGGGTAGCAAGACTTCGTTTCATCGGCCCTTTTCGGCGTCAACAACCTCTATCTCCTGGAAGAGAACCTGAAAGCCGCCGGCATAACCCTCTCCCAAGACAGCCTGGCTGAAATCGAAAAATACCCGAAATATCCCTGTCCGATGGGGTAAAGGATCAAGCTTGATTATTGAGAAAATTGGACGAGTAAGGATTTCTGCGCCAGCAGAATTGCCATTTCCTTGCGTTGTGCTTTTCCAAACTCGCGATCATCTTTCATCCAAGGCCAATTAATAATGTCTGCGTGGCGGGGTGGCGGCTCTATGGATTCAACATCCAGCTCCACCGCTCGAACATCACCTGCTTTCACGATCCCTGCTCCATATACCCTACGACCGGCAATTTGCCGATTTCCGATCGCCTCAAGACTCGCCTTGGGCTCTTGGCCATGGCGGAAGACAGAAGTACGTCCGTCCTTCGGATTTGGAAGAAAAGCCGCCTGTTTGATCTTTGAGCTGTTGAAATGGCCAGATGAGGTGAGGAACCGTGCAAGTGGCTCATCATCAGAAACCTCTTCAGGCAACCCGGAAGGCAGGCTCATGGCTGGTTATTCGCTGAATTTCCTGTAGAATGCGCGGGGGAACATCGCCGTTATTTGAGCGGGCTACAGCATGTCCACGGTCGGTACCATCTAACCATGCATACGCAAGCCGATCTGTTCCTCCGATGCTGACAGAAAATGTCTTTGTAGGAGTTGGAAGCCAATCTATGGAGATGTCCCCATCCGGCTCTACAGAAATTTCCGGAAGTGGAACTCCTTCAGGAAGTGAACGGATAAATATTTCTGCACGATCAAGTGCTCTTTCGCTAACAGGTTCCGCTTCGTAGCCATCCCAGTCAGGTTCCGAACACTCGATCCCAAATTCTCGAAGTTTGTTAATGATTTCTCCTTTCGCTCCAAATAATGCCCAAGAGCTTTCGACGTGTTCCGAAACAGTCGAAGCATTCTGCTTTACGGTATCCGCTTCAAGCGACACAGCAGAGCCAGAGCGCCTGAGTGGTTGCAGCACAGCGTAACCGGCCAAAAGGTCCATCGTTAGAAGAGGTTCAGACATTTCTCTGTTAATGTGTTTTGAAAAACGCGGTTTTTCAAGCTTCGAAGAGATGTAATAATTTCTAGGACTTTTTCCCAAGGCGGTGGTTCCAGCTGACAAAGATAAAAAGCATCGATATCCAGTATTAAAGGAAATTCATCCTTTGTTGATTCCTGTGTGGTTAAAACAATATTCACACGGTTTCCTGTTTCTGATTCAATTGCCATGTGCTGGTTTAAGAATCCAAGGAAAGTTAAACTATCCTCATCCGGCAAATGGGGTCCGATCTTCAAATAATCATCAAGATTCAATCTACCTTCTTCGAGCGGAAGGAGAATACGGTTTATTGTCCGAAGACCTATTTTCCGAACTTGCACGGGTTTCACGAATTCCGTGAAAAGCGACCATCTTGATTTTACTTCAGGTAAATACTTTTCCAAACCTTCATAGGGAGCCAGCCTATTAAAGGAGAACCCATTCGTACGAATCTGAACAAGCTGTTTCTCGTCTTCACTTTGGAACTGTAACGCCTTTAACCCTTGCCGAATATCCACCTGCGGAAGCGAATCCTTGGAATAAGATACTTTATGCTCCCGGAAAAATTGTTGGCGTAATTTTGGATAAGAATCTTTTAGAGCTTCCACAATAGCTGACTCACTGGCTTTGAGGTCGAAATCAGTAGGCATATCACAATCGATATCAATTACCGCCTCAATAATAGGAGCGTTTTCTAAATGAAACGACTCATCATTCATGCAAGAAATCCTGGATTAAAATCGACCAACGGCGAGAAATAATTTTGCAGCGTCGGGGCCTCAGAATTTTCCTAGTATGGCTTCGAAGTTTTCGATTTCTTTCAGGCCGCTGAAGAAGACGAATATATTGGCGACGGGATCCTGTGATACGTCCGAAAACCGTGACGGTACATTTCTCCAGATAATCTTTCCACTTCCTCCACATCGTAGAAATCCACAGGCAACCCTGTCTGGTCGCTATATAGGAAATCGTAAATGGCCAGGCTAACGGCATCTGGTGTAGACTCTTTGTCGCGCCAGTGGTCGACACGGAGCCTTTCTGCGTTCAGTTCTTCAACCAGGCTTTCTGGAACTCTTTTGATTCGTTTGATATCTATACCGCTCAAATCGTCTTTTTTCAGGAGATCGAACACCATTGAAGATTCTTCTCTGAGCCCATCCTTGGCTGCCCGGAATTCGTTTGTAAGCGAAACCGTTCGATTTGGGTTTGAACTTGTTTCTTTTGTTTCCAACTCTTCCTTCCATGTCCAAACGTAGACGATCCACTCGGCAAAAACAAAAGCGCCGGATGAGGCGGAGAAATGCCCATCCAAACGGCACTACCTTGCGATTGGTAGACCAGAAACCATTCCTTAAAAAAGCGGTCACCGCATGCCGCCGTCTGCGCACCGAACTTCACAAAAAACAACAACGCCTGAGGCAGTTCGAGGAAGTTGAAACGGACGCTTACAATCGCTGGATCAGCTCGCATTTCGGCGTGGAATTGTCCCGCCTCCGGGAATTGCAGGAAGAGGTCGACGATCTGGAATTTATCGTCGAGCAGTTGCGTATGTGCGAGTTGTGCCTTCCACAGAAACTGCCGGAAGTGTACGAAGAACTGTTTCAGCGGAAGGAAGAAGGCACACTCCACTTTTTTGTTCCGCCCGAAATGGAGAAGGAGGACGAGCGGGCGGATGAACGCGAGACTGGCGAAGAGAGTGATCCGATCGAAGATGAATTGCGCGACGCCTTCGAATCCTTTTTCGACGATGTTTTTGGTCCGGATGAAGGGGCGGATGAACGCGGCTATGAGGAATACTCCGGCTGGCAAAGCGGCGGGATGAGGCGCGGCAAAACGCCCCCATTAAACAACGGTCCGGTGAAGGCTCTTTACCGCGCACTCGCCAAACGGCTTCACCCCGATCATTCGGACCTCGAGGAAGACTTGCGTGAACGAAGATGGCACGAGTTGCAAAAAGCTTACCGTTTTAACGACATAGATGGCCTCCAGCGTATCGAAGCGGTTTGCGACATGGATGAAGGCGGCCTGAATGTGTCCCTTGGTTTGGTCCGGCTGCAGGACTTGGCAGCCTACCACCAATCTCACCTCCGCCCCATCCGCCAGGCTCTTAGAGCAGCAAAACGACACCCGGCGTTCGGATTTTCCGGCACCTACATCGATTCCCACGCCAGAGTTGTTCGCCAGGATTTTAAAAATGTAAACCAGGACTTCAAAACCCGGCTGCATTGGCTTGAGCAGTCAGCCAGGGAAATTCTTGAAGAAGCCACACAGTATCAAAATCCGAAGGATGGCCTGAATAACGAGGAAATTGATGAATGGTTCGACATTCGTTTCCAATCCATGACCGAGCCGTCCGGAACGAAGTCGCAGAAAACGGATTCTCGCCAGATGGAGTTTTTCTGAAGCTGTAAGGAAGAAGAATAGAAGCTTAGTTTTTAGTTTCCAAACCCAGTTTAATCCACCTGCCCTGGGCGAGATTCTTTACAGCCAGGTCGATCTGCCGAGGAGAGAACTGTGTCTTGCGTTCATTCCATGCGTAGGTCTTCTCTTGCACCTCTTCGACGGAGTGAGCGCCCTCGTTTTTTGCCACCCAATAGACTGTAGACAAGAGTTCGAGGCCAAAGGGAGACTCAAAACCTTCGACAAGTTCAGATACGCGAAGAAAACGTTTCCGCGTTTCCATGTCGTCCCGCAAAAATTGTTTCGCGTCCTCAACGGCTCCAGGGACTAGCTTCAGCTGTTTACCAGGATCATCACCACCGTCTGCGTAGCCGGAAAGTAGGTGTCCTTCTACATGATTGAGGACATGGCGCAGATTTGTAGCGTATGGGCCGTAAGTGCCTTTTTCATACTTAAGGCGAAGTGGCTGTCCTGCTTCCTGCATGAAATACATAAGCTTGTGGACTTCCAGGAGACTCACCATTGGATCGAGTAATCCGCTGAGGTAACGATCAATTAATTCAACCAGGGCAGCCCGGCCCGGTGTCATTTTTGGAACCTCTCGATTCGGTACCATTTTTTCCGCATCAGGAGCGCCACTCGGTTCATAGATCCGCACCTCGACATCTAGGAGAGAGCCCACAGCTGATTCAATTTGCTCCCGAACTTCACTCCAGTTCAGGCCACCCAAACCACTCCCAAGGGGCGGAATGGCAATGGATTTTATTTCCAGCCGCTGAATATCCTCAACCAGCGCTGCCAAACCTGATTCGATGTCTTCCATTCGGCTCTTACCACGCCAATGACGTTTGGTGGGGAAATTGATAATATACTTTGGATTGGTCAGTTCGCCTGTTTCATGGATGAACATTGAACCAGGCAGGACAGCTTCATCCTT
>JAPUIL010000568.1 GCA_027297085.1 Verrucomicrobiota bacterium
GATTTTCTGACGCGGGAAAGCTCATGGCTTTGGCTTCATTTTCGAAGAGAAGCAGGCCTTCGGAGGAAGAGGAGACAATAATCGAGTTTCTCATGCAGGATTGCCTGCACCTGAAACCGAGGGAGTGTGAGGTGTTAAGGCATTGCCGACACTACAACGTGGGGCTCGATGACCCGGAGTTTCGTAATTTCGCAGGTATTTTCAGCAACGCAATATTCGATCGTTTTTGTCAATTTGCCGAGTCGAACCTGCAGAGGGGCATGCCGTTGCTGATCACTGGAGGCTGCGGACTAAATTGTGACTGGAACACGAGGTGGAGGGAGACCAATCTCTTTTCCGAGGTATTCGTGCCACCTGTGGCCAACGATTCAGGCTCGGCGATCGGCACTGCGATTGACGCGCAGTTCCATTTTACAGGGAACCCCAAGATATATTGGAATGTTTACTCTGGCCTTGAGTTTATAGCCAATGACGCATTCGATGCATCTTTATTTGATGAGTACAATACGAACTACGCAATGATTGCCGACATGCTGGCTAATAACCTGATCATCGGATGGATAAATGGGAAATACGAAATTGGACCACGCGCGCTGGGAAATCGTTCCATCCTTGCGTCGCCGTTTCAGGATAGCACTAGGGAGCGGCTGAATGTGATTAAGCAGCGTGAACAGTTTCGTCCGATAGCACCTGTCTGCCTCGAAGAAGATGCCGAAAAATGGTTTGACTGCAATCACCCAAGCCCATTTATGCTTTATACGCGGCTCGTTTCTACAGATGCACTAAAAGCCGTGACACATGTCAATGGGACGGCGCGCATTCAAACAGTATCTCCCGAGTCTAATAGTCAAATGCATGAGCTGCTTGAGGCATTCAAGTTACGTACTGGCTACGGTGTTTTGTGTAATACTTCTCTGAATTTCAAAGGAAGAGGGTTTATAAACAACATAGCCGATCTCTCAGCTTATACGATAGAGCACGGTTTGGACGGCTTTGTGATTGAAGGGCGAAGCTATATGCTGAAGTCATCAGCAAATTATCAAGCTTACTTGAAGTTGCCAAACTCTACAGCTAGTTCGACGTAAGGTGATGGAACTCCGTTCCATTATTGAATGAGAAACATCATCGTAATGAATTTAGCAGGATGATGAAAGACTTTGGATGGCATACGTAAAATGCAGTGATTTCGCGAGTTCCGATAATAGTTTTCTTAATTTAATGTCCGCTTTTGGCCGTTTGCGGCCAAACCGCTGTGGTCTACGAATGTCCCCTTTGTAGTGTGATAAATCGTCATTCAGGAAAATAAAAAACGAATTAAATGACCATCGTGGCTCCCAATACCCCAGCATCTGAAAGCATTCGATTGTGTTTATTGTGGAGAACCGGCAACCACAGAAGACCATGTTCCCCCGAAAAACCTTTTCCCGGCCGGAAGAATAGGGTTAATCAAAGTCCCGTCATGCCTAACCTGTAATAACAACCCATCCAAAGATGATGAATTTTTCAGAAATGTTCTTGTCAATGACAATCGTATTTATAAAACCCATGAAGCTCAGGAAATGGTTGCCGCCTATGAGCGGTCTTTACAAAGGCCACAGGCAGCAGGACTTCAAAAAGCTATGTCCCAAAAAACTATGCGGGTTCCTTTATTTTCAACGTCCGGTCTTTTTCAAGGATATGGAACCGCTTTAAAAACGGACTTTACTCGGGAAAGAAAGGTTTCGGAACGAATTATCACAGGACTTTTTTATCATGAATTTCAACGGCCGCACCCTTCTGAAAATTCGATAGACGTATTTTCTTCTCAACTTTTGAAAGGCAAAAAAGAAAAGCTGTATTTTGTTTTAGAATGTATTGGGTATATTAAACCTGAAAATAAAAAAGGAGATAACCCTGATATTTTTAGGTATGGCTTTGCCATCGCAGAGGATAACCCAAATGGAACGTTTTGGGTTTTAACCTTTTACGGAAAAATTCCATTTTTTATTTACTGTGCTCCACCTACACCACCTAATGAGTGATAAGATAACTTATGGGAAATCATCCGTGTATCGGCAACTGTCATGGCGTTAGCTCTTGCCCAACTATCGTGGGCATTACACCTATAATCAGTAACAGCACGCCAGATATGAACCAACGTTTCCGCCTGGTGATTATGGTTTTCGATTCTTCGCCAGGACGTGGCCCCTGCGGACCAGAGCCATCCGCCGCGGTTTTTCCGGAGAATCGCGAACCCACGGGGCCTCGTATTAAACCTGAAACCCCCATGCAGATAATCCCGAGCACATCTAGAACATATCCTGCATATGTGATGTAACGTGGCTTCTGTGTAAGGATGATCCAAAATTGTTCGATCAACTCCACAGTAGGTTATCCATTTCCTTTACGCAGGAACATAGGGCGCAATCTTGAATTTTCCTGATTGCTTCCGCATCTCTGTAGCATCAAACCATGCTTGCATCCTCAGCAACATATCCATGTTCAATTGAAAGGCCTTTTCCAATCGTAGGGCCATTTCCGGAGACAGCGCCGCTTTTTCATTCACCAATTCTGACAGCGTAGCACGGCGTACCCCCAACACCTCGGCGGCTTTGGTGACACTTAGGCCAAGCTCATCTATCACTTCGGTCTTAATGAATGCCCCCGGATGGGAAGGCTTCATGCCGATTTTCAAACCTTTCTTCTTCATCAGTGATAATCCTCCACATCTAACAAATCTAAATACCCGTCCTCCTCTTCAAAGGTAATCCGCCAGTTGCCCGACGTGGACACACTCCATGTGTCCTTTCGATCCCCTGAGAGTTGATGCACCCGTCAACCCGGCGGTGCGGACGCTCGAAACACTCCCATATCATCAGCCAGAATAAGCGCGGTCAGAATATTTCGTATCCTGGTCACCAGATCGGGCCGAATACCTCTGGTCTGATTGTCTTCAATCAGGCGTTTCAAACCCCGGTGACGCACGGATCGAATAATCATCTATTTATACTGTACGGTAATGCCGTACGCATTGCAAGCTTTTTTCTTTTTGTGGAAAATAAAAAAATAGCGATACCGCCCTGGCGGTTCCTTCTTCATACTTTCCCTCTGTTTGGGAATTATTAGATGCAGGGACGAAACGCTGCATCAAATAATTCTTGTCAATAATCTTGCCCGTTGCCAATCGACAGATTTCTCCCAAGGGTCGAAATGACAGAAGAAAAACCTTGATCCTCGATTAAGGATGTCGAGGATGACAACAGGGGAAATTGATGAACCGCCTCAAATCAATAAGCCTCGATCATTCGAAAAGTAAGTTGTTCACTTCGGCTCCTGCGTTGGGCGCGGCGGAGCCTCCGTCCCGAATCGACTTCTTGGCGAAGGCTGTTTGAGCAGAGCGAGTTCCTGAGCCATCTTATTCGGGACGGAGGCGGAGGCACCCGGAAGAGAATGGTCAAAAAGCTCCGCCAGTTGCGTTCTCGTTGCTCGAAACCCTCAACGTACTATGTGTACGCCTCGGGTCACTGGCTGCCTGCGGCCTTGCTGGCTGAGCTTTTT
>JAPUIL010000569.1 GCA_027297085.1 Verrucomicrobiota bacterium
GCGTGAGGTACTTCATTACTGAAAAGAGGGGGTTGGAAGAAACGTTTAAGACTACTTATTAAACGAAAAAGAGTCTGTTTTTATTAACTAAAAACTGATACGGAAGTTCCTTAGCTTTGGATGATTCTTTCCAAAATAAAATCCAATGGCGACCATCGAACCGCACGATCTTTGCCGCTCAAAACACCGAACTGTTCTAACGAATGTAACCCATATTCTCCAGTTTCACTAGAATCCGGTGGGCAGCCAGATCAGGTGAGAGCTTTTGGGTATCAATAATAATTTCGGCGTTTTCCGGTTCTTCGTATGGATCGTCGATTCCGGTGAACTCCTTGATTAGGCCGGCGCGCGCTTTGGCATACAGGCCTTTGCGATCCCGCTTTTCGCAAACCTCAAGCGGGGTAGCTACGAAGATCAGCACAAACCCTCCAAACCCTTCAACCATCTGGCGTACTTTTCTGCGAGTGACTCGGTAAGGCGCGATAGGAGCACAAACTGCGATGCCCCCATTTTTAGTTATTTCCGAGGCCACATATCCGATGCGTTCGATGTTTAAGTTACGGTGTTCTTTGGAGAAACCCAGCTCGCTGGAAAGGTGTTTCCGAACCACATCGCCATCGAGTAAGGTAACCTGGCGTCCACCAATCTCCAGTAACTTGACCAACAGAGCATTGGCGATGGTTGATTTTCCGGATCCCGACAAGCCTGTAAAAAATAAAGTCAACCCTTGCTTGTGCCTGGGCGGGTACATTTTTCGTAGTTCGTCCACGATTTCCGGATACGAAAACCACTCGGGCATTTCAAGTCCCTCACTAAGACGGCGGCGAAACTCGGTTCCTGTGATGGTTTTGATTTTCATGTCCGGAGTCGTCTCATCTACTGACATGTACTGGGCCTTGTCCTCCACGTAAACCATCTGCTGAAAAGGCACCAATGAGATATCCATTTCCTTTTCATGTTTGGTAAAGAGTTCCTGCGCTTCATAGGGACCGTAATATGGTTGGCCATCCGGTGTTTTTCCAGGACCGGCGTGGTCGCGCCCCACAATAAAGTGGGTACAGCCGAAATTCTTGCGTATCAGTCCGTGCCATACAGCTTCTCTGGGCCCGGCCATGCGCATAGCCAGGTTAAGAAGACTAAGGGTCGTGGTTTGCTCCGGATATTTTTCGAGTATCAGTTCGTAACAGCGAACTCGCGTAAAATGATCCACATCACCCTTGCGCGTCATGCCGACAACCGGATGAATGAGAAGATTTGCTTCGTTTTGATGGGCAGCACGGAATGTAATTTCCTGGTGAGCCCTGTGCATGGGATTGCGCGTTTGAAAGGCCACCACCTTGCGCCAGCCTAGTTTGCGGAATCGACCTCGTAACTCGGAAGGTGAATCTCGCAACAATTTGAAATCGTAGTGGGTGGGAGGTTCAATACCGCTCAGTTTTCCACCTATATACACATCATTCGAGTGATTCAGCAGATAGTCCACCCCTGGATGCGCGTCAATTTCAGTGCCGTAAACCAGATTGGCTTCTTCCAGCTTATCCGGTTTCCAGATGTCCTCCACTTTCAAGATGGCTACTATGACTCCCTCGCGATCGCGAAGAGCTATATCCTCACCTGAAGACACAGAATCTGCAAATTCCTCGGTAACATCGAAGGTGATGGGTATGGGCCAGAGAATCTTCGATTTTAACCGCATATCGGTTAAAACGGACTTGTAATTATCCTGGCTGAGGAAACCTTCCAAAGGAGAAAACGCTCCGTTCAGGATGAGTTCGATGTCACAGAGCTGCCTGTCGGTCATATCCCAGGATTTGTATTCCCGGGCCTTGTTCTTTTCCTCTTCGGCTATGGATTCACCGAGATACAGTTCTTTTAATACACCACCATGTGGCTCTTTGAATGCTCCCATGTTGGGTTGGTATTGAGGTTACGGATTGTTGGTTTCCAGCCGAAGCTGCTGAAATATGGCGAACCATACAATTGTTAGTGTTAGGACTGCCTGTGCATCCTTCAAGACCGTTTTTAAGGCCGGAGCCAGATAGGTTCTAGTGTCTCATGGAATGAACAATGCGATATTTCTTAGAACTCTTGGCGGCAGAGCAGGGATGCTCTTGCCCTACCGATTTAGCTGAAAGAGGTCGCTGCTCTGCAGCGCACAGGGCTACTGCGTCCCCGCAGTGCCGTTGTCTTCAGGAAACAATGTATCCGTTGAATCACAATTTTTGGGACAATTAATAGTTGAAGCGCCCTAAATACTTTCAACGAACTTGATAACCAAAGCTCGTTGAGGAGCAGACAATCTCATGAACTGCTGCTTGCTCGATTCAGCTTCGCCGCCATGCCACAAGATGGCTTCCTCTACATTGCGTGCACGGCCATCATGAAGCAAACGCGTATGCTTGTTAACCTTGGGAATTAAGCCAACTCCCCAAAGTGGGGGCGTACGCCACTCTTGACCGGTTGCCTCAAAGTCGGGACGATTATCCGCCAGACCTTCTCCCATATCGTGCAAGAGCAGATCCGTATAGGGCCGGATAGTTTGCCCAGCCAAAGCAGCAATTGCAAAATCGCTTTGTGTTTTTAGAACTGGCGCGTGGCATGCAGCACACTTTAACTGACTGAACAGTGCTTTGCCTTTGTTAAACGTATCCCAATCCTCGATACGAGCGGCAGGTACTGCCAAAGTTTGCAGGTAAAAGACAACGTCCTCGAGGTCACGACGAGCAAGTTCCGGCTCACCGCCACTGGGATATATTTCATCCAATTCTTGATGTTCCGTGTGATTCTCTTCGCCGAATACAGGAT
>JAPUIL010000057.1 GCA_027297085.1 Verrucomicrobiota bacterium
AAGATCACTATCAGGAAAATTAATACCTTTATCACCTCTCAAAATTGCCGCTCCTGACTTGACAAATTTGACCTCGATCCTCATTTCAGTCTCAAAGACCTCGATGATTTCACCCGATATCTTTCCATCATCAAACAGGACCTTTTCTCCAGTTTTAACTTGCTGAAAAACTTCCGGGGATGTGCAACTGATATGAGCAGGCCGGGTCAATTCATTCCGATTCTTGTTGTACTGAGCCGCCTCTCCAAGAGCGGGACCCATGTGAACAATGATGGTATCACCCCTCATCAAGGGTATCTCCCCTGCAGCTGCCGGGAGTGCGCCTACCAGCGTTTTGAATACTTGCTCTTCTTTTCTAAGAACTAATTCACTGCCAGTTTCCAGATAAGTGGTATCCACGCATTTGGTAAGCACTTTTTCACCTTCAAACCTGTCTACTAACAGCTTTCTTTCCTTTCCCCTGGTGTCGATGATGTCAATTGCGTCACCCATTCGCAATTGGTCGATGAAAGATTTTGAAACCGGTAAGTATTTCGGGCGTTCTTCCGGCAGGTCACCGCGAGGTACCAACATTACTGAGACAGGCTCTACTACCCTGCCATAAGGATCTTTTTCTGGATGATATCTTCTGACCATTGGGCCTGGTTGAATATTTCCTGTACGGATCTTGGGGCCAGCTAAATCCATACTGATCTTGCAGTTCTTCCTATTCTTAATATTGGCTTGCCGTACGTTTTCAATCATTTTCAGCCATTCAACACGACCATCATGGGCACAATTAATGCGAGCTGTATTCATCCCACAGGCCACCAAACTGTTGACCATCTCGAAGGAATGAGCCGCTTTTGTGGGCAGGGTCACCATGATCCTGACTCTTCTTCCCTTAGACCGGTAGCCTAATAATTGTTTGGTATGGCTCCTAATTAACTTGTTGCCTCTTTTAATGGACAGTCCTGATTTCGCCGGTTCGACTAACCGACCGGTAGCCAAAGTTTCTAAAATGGCTTTAGTGCGTAGCAAGCTGGCTAATATGTGACTCTCCGCCCGTGCCAATCTTGACAATCCTAAGTTGCCCAACTTTATTTGCAGATCCCGGATGTCGAATTCTCTAACTGCCCGATACTGAATGAGATTAAGAGCGCTTTTAGAATAGTGAGGATCAACCCGGGACAGTTCTTCTGCATATCTTTCTTCCCATTTTTTGGCGTTGGCAATCAGAGCGTCAATTTGCTCAATAAGACCCTTAAGTTTCTCTACTTGAAATTTCATTATTCACCAGATCAAAAAGTCTGTATTTTGATTTTCAATAGTTGTTTGGCTTTAATGTGGAGGGTGGGTTGAGCAAGCAATACGTTAAATTTGTTTGTCGATGAATCACAATACATTGGAGACCACAATTCTATTTTGATGAATGTCCTGCCTGGAGCCGATTCAATCATCAACCTTGTGGCTGACTTTTACCAGTATACTTTTAATTCCTGCAGGGATGTGAATAAGTCAATTGATGATAAATCTGTCGCATGTAAGAGCTTTTTCGTGATGCTGGCACATTTTATTACCTGGTTCAGGGGTTTACCGTTCGATAGGGTCTCAGGCGCGCAGCACTAGTGCCCCGACCTCGCCACAACCTTGTTCGGTATCATGGTGTTTTCGCTCGGGGCTGCCACCAGCCCAATGCGAAGATCAGAAAACTCATTATCCCAAGAGAAAGCATTAGGTCGAATAAGAAGATAGAGAAAAAAAGCACTGTAAAGAAACAGCAAGCGAGCCGTTGAGACCAAGTTAGAGGGGCGATTAATTCGTCCTCACCGATTGGTTGGGACCTGGGCGGCCTCCTTATGTGATCTAGGATCTTCTGGATGATGTCTGGGTCAGTGATGTCGGCTATGACACGCATGGTGCCACCGCACACCTGGCATATGGTAATGCGTCGGACCGTTCAATACTGAAACATCTTGGCCTGAATGAGGAGACCGAACCGCATAACCGTTCTCCGCCCACTCAATCCAGCGACTTATTCGATCAAGCAATTACACTAATCTGACGTTGACGCAGATCGGTGGATTTACACTCGTTCTCGTTCTAGAAATTGAGGGCTCCTACTCCATAATTAGTGGAATTCAAGCATTGAGTGTGTAAAAGATGGTCAATTCTTGGAAAAAAAACAAGCTGAAGAAATTCTGATACATTGATCATCAAAGAAAACGTGGTTAATTCGACTTATACTTCGCCCTGGGATATTGGTGAATTCTATGGACAAAGTTATTTTGTCAACCCAAGAGGACAAATAGAAGCAGAATCGAGTCGTAGCGAGGACGAATTGATCGTGCACGATATGGAAATGGACATGTTGAAGGAAGTGCGTGACTTGTGGCAATTCTTTGTTCTCCCTTATACCGCGGCGTTAATAACAGGAATGATCTCTTCTGAATATTTGGAGATGATATTTTCCTCATCGCCACTGTCCAGGTAAATATTGAACTGCGTCACACCGGCATGACCCAATGCTTTCACCTTTGCAATGTGATCATCGACGGTACCCAGAACACAGAAATCCTGTACGACCTCTGGTGTAATAAAATCCAGAAATTCGTTGTCACTCTGTCCATGTTTCGAGTAATCATATCCACGACGTTTCTCGATATACGCGGTGAGGCTCCGCGGCACCTGGTCGGAATCACTACCGTATTTTTCAACGATGTCCGCTACGTGGTTCCCCACCATAGCGGGGAACCAGCGAGTCGCTTCTACGCATTCTTCCTGTGTACCGAAATAGGCGGGTGCCGCAGCCATGATTCGAAAGGTAGAATGATCTTTACCGACAGCAATTGCCGCCGCCTGGCACTGATCCGCAAACCAGGATAACAACCCTGGTTCCGCAATTTGCAGAATAACACCGTCACCGTGTTCCCCTGCAGTTGCCAGAGCCCTTGGACCGTAAGCTGCGATCCACACCGGAATTTCATAACCACCGCTCCAACGAAATTGCACAGGTGCAGGGCAGCCCTCATACTGAACTTCATCGCCACGTGCCATCGCCTTCACCTTGTGGGTAAAACCTGCAACTTCGGCCAGGGTCGCGGGCTTCTTGCCCATTACTCGCAAGGAGCTATCCCCACGCCCAACTCCGATATCGATACGCCCTTCACTCTGCACGGCAAGACTTGCAAACATGCTGGCTGCAACGGACCAGTCCCGTACACCCGGGTTCGTAACGCAGGGACCGAATCGCATCTTCTTAGTGTGTTCGATACACATGGCGATAGGCGCGTAGCAGTCACGCCAGAGGATGTGAGAATCGTAGAACCAGCAATAAGTGAAACCACCCTCTTCAGCCTGGCGCACCAGTGAGCGAGTGCGATCGGGTGACGAAAAGCCCTTGAAGCAAATGCCAAATTCCATGCGGCTAATCCCGGGCCACGCGCCTTAGCTCCTTGTTAGATGCGATCTTCTTCAATGCATCGTAGTAACCTGCATAGGCAGGTCTGTCTATGTATTTGCCATAGCCTTCCTCTGCCATTAATTCTCCTTCCTTGTAGCATATTCGTCCACGACT
>JAPUIL010000570.1 GCA_027297085.1 Verrucomicrobiota bacterium
CAGAAGAGGACATCTTCCGTTTCAGTACCGAACCCTTCATGACGTTCGACATCACAAAGGGCGATATCAATAAGGACGGCTCAGTGGACGTGGTGGACGTCGTAAGGGTAATCGATATCATCCTCCAAGTCAGCGCACCAACCGGTGAGCAGGAGTATGCATCTGACTTCAACAACGACCTGGCGGTTAATGTCGCGGATGTCGTGGCTATCACAAACGAAATCCTGGGCATATCAACTTCAAATGTGTCAGCTAACATTGAAAAAATTCAAATCAGCCTCGCGGAAAAAGCCGGCGTTGAAGCCGGATTCTTATCTGTGCCCATTGAGATCGGTACCAGGGACCTCCTCCACGGGCTGCAAATCACACTTAAATATGATGCGTCAAAGCTTCGACCCTTGCAGCCCCACTTTGGTGACCAGGTTTCGGTTTTGCAACATGCCCGCGACGGGAAAGTCACCTATGTCTTCAGCAATCTTGATGATAAGCCGTTGTCGCTGCCGAGGGCTCTAAGCTTCAGATTTGAGCAAATACACGAAACAGCAGGCGCGCCCGCAAAAATCTTCCTCGGCGAAGTCGTGGCAGCTGGCGCTGGCGGGCAGGTGCACAAATCCGTACTCGGCAACAGTGTGGCTGCAACTGGTTTTATCCCAAAACGCTTTGCATTGCACCAAAACTATCCCAACCCGTTCAATCCCGCCACGACTTTGCGCTTCGACTTGCCGGACGACAGCAAAGTGAATATTGAAATCTTCAATATTATAGGACAACGGGTGCGGCACTTGCTCAGGGGACAGGACATGCTGGCCGGGCAGCACAGCCTACGCTGGAATGGCCGGGATGATGGCGGCAAGCCGCTTTCTACGGGCGTCTATGTAGTCCGGCTCAAGGCCGCAGATTTCGTCAAAAGCAAAAAAGTCATGCTTTTGAAGTAGTGACAAGCGGGTAATAAACAAAGACCTCAAAAAGTGGGAGGACAAAATTGTGATTAAGCATACATTTTTGGTCTGTTTCGTTGGGCTATTGCTCGCGAGTCATGTGAGTGCCCAGGAGGATTTTTTGCTTGTTCGGGACTCGTTTGGCGAAGCCGGGCAAACTATAACCGGACCCCTCGAAATCGTCCTCGCCAATAGAAATGAGCTGCGAGGGTTGCAATTCGAACTGGAATATGATCACACCGTTTTTTCTATCGATGCGATTTCAGGCATTAATCGCCTTGCGGAATTTGACGTGCGTTCCAACGAAACCAGTGCAGGCCGCCTGACATTTCTTGTAACTGACCTGGGAGGCTCGGCCATCGCGCCGGGGTCGGAACCGGTCATTGCTATAGATGGAACTGTAATGCCGCAGACGACATCACAGGCGTCGCCGCTCAAGCTTCGAAACATCATTTTCTCTGATTCGCAGGGCAGCACCCTGGCCACGGCGGGTAGCGACGGATATGTGTTTGTGTCCGGCCAAAACTTTCTGCGGGTGAACAACGGTCACCAGCAGGTGCAAGGCGACACCATTGCCATTCAGTTGTATAGCGAAGCGGCGGTAGGGGCATTGCAATTTGCGCTGAGCTATCGCCATGAATATATTTTCTTGCACTCCCTGCAAAAAACAACTCGCAGTGAGGCGATGGATCTTCAGACAAACACAGTTCGTCCTGGCGAAGTGATTATCCTACTCACGAGCACGAGTGGCCAAACAATAGCGGCCGGTACTGATGCTCTGCTGCGATTCGTCGTGGATTCAGTTGCGACCGCCCCAAGTCGGCCCATAAGCTCTCTAAGAATCTCCATTGAGAACCCTGTACTGTCTGATACGGACGGCCAAGTTGTGGCACATGAAGCCTTTGACGGCACGTTCCTTCTCAGGATTGCACCAGCGCCGGTTTCTGTGCGAGATTCATTTGTACCTCAGGGCTACTCACTAGCACAGAATTATCCGAACCCGTTCAACCCAGAGACTATTATCCGCTATCAACTTCCAATAGAGTCGGAAGTCAAGCTCTCTATCTACAATGTGCTTGGCCATAAGATACGGACCCTGGCCAAAGAGAAAAAGAACGCTGGCTTTTACGATGTGACCTGGGATGGCAGAGACCATGCCGGCATTCAGGTTGCTACTGGGGTCTATGTTTATCGGATGCAGGCAGGCGACTTCGTGGAAGTCAAGAAGTTGATGCTGTTAAGATAGGGATATAGTCTTCCCAGAGAGTACTTGACTGCCAGTGCTAAACCGTTATATTACTGTGAGTAATGTGCGGTTCGATGTAGACAAAGGTGGGAGGACATAACAATGGAAGGTAAAGAATTTTCAAGCCTGAACTCTCCCAGAACGTGAGAGCCCCGGGGCCAAAAGAGAATTTTGAATAATGTCGGCGCAATCATTTTCATGGAAGAAAATAGTCCAACACATATTCCTCGATAATATTTCATAGTTAATTCGGATCGGGATTTAATCTTCCGCCCCGAACGGTTCCGCCCAAAACTAATCCAGCTCCGATCAGTACCAAATTCTTAACAATGTATTGCCCTTCAATTGTCAATCCATAAGGAAAAACATTCCACACAACATCAGGTAAAATTAACAGTGGCAGAGCTGTTCCGGGCATTTGTAAAAACAAGAGCAACAAAGTTAAGCGCATAAACTTTCCCGTAATCAGCCCCACACCGATCAGCGCTTCCCATGCGGCAAGAATCGGAATAAAAATATCAGGATCAATAAAGTAGACCGTATTACGAACTAAATTTTCGGCCGGACTTAACCCCGGAAAAAACTTAAGCACCCCAAACCAAAAGAAAATAAC
>JAPUIL010000571.1 GCA_027297085.1 Verrucomicrobiota bacterium
CACAATGGATCTATTGCTCACTGCAAGGTGCAACGACTGCTGCCGCTCTAACTAATGACAAGTCGTGGATCGAAGCCGCCTCGAGTGCAGCAATCAAGCAATTCTTCGAAATCAGCAATAGTTAAGCAGGGCAGTTTTCCCTCTGCCACGGTCGCATTCTTGGTAAAAAGTGGTATCAAAAGGAAATAATGCCTTTCACCAAGCCGGACTCCGGTTTGAGCCAAGTTTCAATCAAGGATGGAAACTCTTCCGCCGTGCAGTGGTGAGTTATCCAGGTATCGGGATTTACATTACCGAATTCCAGTTGTTGGATAACGTCTTTAAAATTACGAGCGGTGGCATTGCGGGAGCTGATGATGCTCAACTCGCGCTTGTGAAAATCCGGATCGTTAAAAGTAAGATCGCCGCTGTAGATGCCGACGAGCACAATACGTCCACCGAAATCCGGTAAGCCGATTGATGCTTCCATGGAGTGGTTATTACCGGTGCATTCGATCACGACTTCGGGTAGCGTACCGAACGCCGCCTTCCAGGCATCGACCAAGGGTTCACCGCCAGGTGTGATTTGCAAGGTCTCCACGTCGGGAAACGCCGCTTTGCACTTTTCCAAACGCTTCCCGGATACATCGACGGCGATGACTTTCGTTCCAGACTGACGGGAAAATTGAACAGCTCCCAAGCCAATGGGCCCAACACCGATCACCGCAATTACCTCATCACCAAGCAGGGCAGCACGCTCAACCGCGTGGTTGCCGATGCAGAGCATTTCTACCAAGGCCAGGTGCTCTGTACCCAAGGTGGACGGATGGAGTTTTTCCGCCGGAACAAGGAACCATTCACGCATGCCGCCATCCACATGCACACCCAGGCATTGAGTGGTGGAGGTACAATTGGTTTTTCCACGGGAAAAGGCCAGGTCGCCGGGTTGTGCAAGGTAAGCTTCCACCGAACAATGTTGCCCCACTTCCAGGTCAGTCACTCCTTCACCGAGTGCTTCTATGATAACACCCAGCTCATGGCCGAGAATGCGGGGATATTCCAGAAATGGCATGCGCCCATGGAAAGCTGAGATATCGGTGCCACATAGACCTACGTGTTTGACGCGCACTATGACTTCTCCAGAGCCTGGACTATCAGGAGCAGGTGTATCTTCAAATACAAACTCACCGGGTCGTTTTAAGATCACTGTTTTCATAATGCGAAACGGCTCTCCTGTGCCCACAGGTCGGGATTGGTCCCCAGAAATGTTTTAACAGCATCGGTGGCTGCTTCCAAAGCTTCGCAGGTCTGATCATCCAAGGAAACTTCGAGAGCTTTGGTATTTTCGATAATTTGCTGAGGATTGCGCGCCCCAATTATAGCAGAAGCTATGGCAGGTTGTTGAACCACCCAGGCAAGTGCCAGAGTTCCCATGGAGATTCCCAGTTGCTGGGCAATTTCTCCAACGCGGTGAATAGCCGCGAAGGTATCTTCTTCGCAGCCTGGACCTCCATGCCGCGCCAGTGTGCGTTCGGTATTAAAATGCCGACTGCGCGCCCGGCCATCTGGAACCTCGGACGCTGACTTAAATTTACCGGTTAACAATCCCTGCATAATCGGGCAGTAGGCCAGAATTCCGATTTGGTTTTTTAAGCACTGAGGAATGATCTCAAACTCGATGGCACGCGATAAGAGGGAATAAGGAAGTTGATTCGAATAAACTTCACCTTCAGCGGCCAACCATGCCTCGGAATCGATGACGCCAAAATTGCAAACTCCGATGTGCTTCACTTTTCCAGATTCACGTAATGCTTCGAGGGCTCCAACAGTTTCTTCAAACGGCACCTGGTGATCCGCCCAATGAACCTGAATCAGGTCGATCACATCTGTCTGTAAAAGCTTCAAGCTGGTTTCACAGGATTCGTTGATGGCAGATGCGGTCGATACACTATCGGAAATCTTGTTGGCGATAAAGGTTTCGTCGCGCCGGCCCTTCAACGCTTTCCCCAGAATGCGCTCAGATTCACCCATCCCATACATGGGCGCTGTATCAAAAGATGTGATACCGTGGTCAAGGGCGGCATGGATGGTTTCGATCGATTGATCTTCATCCTGGTCGCCCCACTCCACACCACCTGCAAAGGCCCAACAACCGAGGGTGAGTTTAGTTAGCTGAATTGACACCTTTTCATTAGCAATTCTACGACAATCTGTGTCAAGAATACGCACACCATCGGAACCTGCAAAACGAATTAGTACCAGATCGAAAATTCGCATTCCGAGTTGGCCATTCGGAAAACAGCGACCATGGTCAACCACTTCTATGGAAACGCACAGTTCGGCGAATCAGAGTCTTAGCCCCTACCGATTCGGGTTTGTCTTCAGTTTTTTTAATTCCACCAGCTGGATGGTGGCCTTGGGCACGCCGGCTGTTCTGCTGGCTGAATCACTGGGCGCGAATACTTTTGAGGTAGGTCTGTTGTATTCGTTTGTGTTTCTGCTGTTACCAGTCCAAGTGCTTGCCACGGCTACCCTACCCCGTTTTGGCTACAAGAATCAGGTGCTATTCGCCTGGTCGATGCGGACCCTGTTTCTCCTCATACCCTTAGCCATTATTCTTTCAGCTCCAAAATCGGAGGATCCGGCCATGGTGAACTGGTTACTTCTAGCTATGTTCTGTTTCTGTTTTTTCCGGTCGATCGGCACCTGCGCAGTCCAACCCTGGCTTTTCGACCTATTGCCGGAGAAACTTCAGGCCAGGTATTTCAGCACTGACATGGCTGTCATCAATATCGGCGGGGTGATTACCTTGGTATTTTGCAGTATCACTTTCATATGGTTGCCAACTTTCCAGGCCTTTTCCGCCCAGTACACCTTCGCTTTTATAGGGGCCATTTTATCCATTCTGGGCCTGACTAAAATGCCAGCGGTTGCTCACCCCAAAAGCTTCGGACTGCTCCGAATTCTGAAGGAAGGGCCAGCCCTGCTATTGGCGCGAGGAAGTTTTCGTCAGTACCTGGTGTTGTCGCTTGTCTGGGTGGTAAGTGGTAGCGCCGTTGTGCCATTCAGCATATATTATCTGAAAGCGGAAGCTTCTCTGACACAAACGAGCATCGTTCTATTCACAGCCATTCAAGCTGTAGGTGGCATTGCAGGTGCGCTCTTCATGAAAAGCCGTATAGACCGTTTTGGTATCAGACGCTCCTTCCTGGTTGTGATCGTGCTCAACCTGTTTATTTACATCAGCTGGGTCGTCCTTATTTCCTATGGGATGACTTATCCGGACGGTTCGACATCACTTCTTTTCTTATTACCGGTGACCTATTTCCTCCTGGGTGCTGCAGGCGCTACCTACTTCAGCTCCCACCTGAAGTACCTAGCATTTGTGACGCAAAAAAATGAACGCGCATTGAAAGTGTCCCTGCAAACCGCCGTGGTCGGATTGGCCACGGGAATCGCGTCCATCGGCTGGGGAATCCTTTTCAAGAAGGCGGGTGCTACCCCGACCATGAACCTGCCGACCTTTCTCGGTTATTTTCTTTTCATAATCCTGATTCAACTGGTGCTGATTCCGACCATCCGAAAACTCAAAGAACCCGACCCCAGCGTTAAACCTCTCACAAACTCCTATGGTATCATGCGGCCCTTCCGTTTCATTGCGACCCTGCCGGTGCTGCATAGCCGGAAACAGAAGCTGCAGGAAGAATCTTCTGATAAACAGAAAATCTAATCACACGAAGTCGGACCCCTAAAATTGAAAGAGATAGAAAAAAAGGAAAAAGAATATGATGTGCATTTCTCAGCCAAAGAAAAATACAAACGCATGAAGCGGTGGTGAAAACTTGCCTGCGAATAACTTGTTAAATCGTTAAGCCAACTCCTCAAATTAAAAGAATTTAATGGAAACCAATTCAGGTGAAATCCCTTCCTACTCCTTGTTCTCAATAAGGGCTATTGGGGTAGCAACTTTTCTGGGAGGTCCTCTTGCTGGTGGTGTTCTAATTGGCCTGAACTTCGATAAACTGGGAAACAAGAAAGCCAGAAACTATGCCTATGTATTAGGGACTCTTTCCACGGTTTTGATATTCTGGGGAATTTTAAGTCTGCCTTCCTCAATAATCGACCGCGTTCCCAATTTGTTAATACCGGCTATTTACACGTTCATTGTAGTTAATCTGGCAAAAAAATTCCAACTTAAGGCCATTGAATCGAATTTGGAGAGAGGTGGAAATAATGGATCAGGTTGGGTAGTCGCCGGAGTATCACTGGTGGCTATGGCTCTCATCCTCGCAACCATAGTTGGCTATGCCTGGTCGATTAAACCTTATGAGTTCGAAGGAGAGGCCTATATCCACGGAATTCAAAAAAACGAGATCTACCATAATGAAGATGTTGAAGAACAGACTCTGAAACAGTTCGGCGATTACCTCATGGAATGGGGCTATTTTCATCCGGAATATGCCGGTACCGCTCAAATCCAGAAGGTGAATTCAGGCTACAAAGTCTATTTGGCGTATCCAAAGATGCACTGGATCGACCCAGGTTTTCTTGAAAAAATCCGATCTCTCGGAAGTGACCTTGAAGAGCAGGTACTGAAGGACAAAGTTGCGATCATTTTGGTTAGTGAGGACACCAACGGCATACACCACATGCAACTGTAGTCAATGGCCATGAAACGGTTAACTAAATACAAGAAAGTCGTTATCATCCTCTGCCTGGCAGGAGTTAAGACTATATTGGATGTGTGTGCTATCAATAGAAGGCCGAAATTTCCCGGCGAATCTATTCCCATAACCAGCTCTACTGACTAAGTTAGTATTAATCAAAAACGAGAACTTTTTATCCGCGTACCAAAATCTTAAACTTCAATCTTGAATTCTGCCTGTGATGAATATTGAGGAGTTATATATGAGGTATTACAAGCCGATGAGAAACCTGATCGAGATAGCGTCAGCAAGTGAATTGTTGGATTTCCAATGAAAGCTCCGAAAACCACAGCAACTTACGCATTAGCAATTGGGTTAATATCACTTGCGGTAGCCTTAATATATTTCGCTAAAACACTATCGGAATTAATTGGAGACCTTCCTGTACTTGTGGATGAAATACATTCTACAAATGAATCAATCGGTCCGGTGATCCAGGAATCTGAAAATAATCGAAAATTAATTCCGAGTATCCTCGAAGAAGTAGAACATGTGCGGCTGGAAATATCGCCGATTGTCAACGAAGTGAGTGAAGTTCGTGAACAGATTCCCGCAATACTTGCCGAAGGAAGTTTATACCGGGAAACGATTCGTGAACTTGTGCAGGAAGCTGCTGAATATCGGGAGCAGATTCCTACTATTATTGAGGAGAGCCAATCGATCGAAATTCAAATTACTGAAGTCGTTATGGAAACTCAATACGTTCGTTAGACCATTCCAGGTATTATTGCAGAAATTGAGGCAATTCGAACGTAAATTCCAAAATACCTTCAGCAGGTTCAGAACATAACCAATGACTTTCAAGGAGCTGTGCAAAAAACCAGCGAAGGGGTTGTTAAAGGAGTCGTTACTGGAATCATTAAAGCTCCTTTTTCCGTAATTTCAGGCCTTGGAAAAAGTATTTTTCCATCATCAAAACTAACCGATACGGATAAGTCACTTATGGCCGAAGCGGCTATTAAGTTACTAAACTCTGGAGAGAAAGCGGATCAAAAAAAATGGGAGAATCCGGAGTCAGGTATTAACGGAACTGCTATGATAGAATTTATATCGATTGATTCGGGAGGTACATGCAAAACCATTAAAGTAAGATTGTACAAGAAAGGCCGTAAGATCGATGAAGGAAGCGCTAAAGTTTGCCGTCAACCGGGCGAATTTTGGGTATTGGTGGAAATAATGTAGCGATTTCGAGATTCTCTCGTTTTGGCTTGGTTTCTAGGTGAACCGATCCTTATTTCGTCCTCGATCCAAGATGCTATTTGACCAAAATAGTAACAATCTTCCAAATCGATAGGGTTTCGAAAGCCAAAAATGCGTTCCGTAGATTTCACCATCATCTCTATTTCTCACAATAAACAAATTAGGTCCCGTTTTTGGATCATATTATGCAGTTTGACATTTTTGCCCTTTTGGTCAAATTCAGGCGCAGGCCAAACCGCAAATTCAGGGATAATCCCCAACTATACGATCGCCATCGTAAAAGATGGTGATTCCTGGTATTTCGATTCTTCGGTCGATCGCGCTCTGAAAGAGTTGATGACCATGGCACGAGGTCGTTACACGCTCAGTGTCAGGACTGAATACGATTCAGATTATAATGCCGACCAGGTTGAAAGCTTCCTTCGAAAAGCTCTGCTGGATGAGACTGTCGACATGATCTA
>JAPUIL010000572.1 GCA_027297085.1 Verrucomicrobiota bacterium
TTATGTTTTGCCTGAGAGCAACCACCGCGAGTTAACACGAGAAGAAGGGCTTTTCACCAATAGGGGATCGAGAGATGAAAACGGTAACCTACGGCCTCGGGGTGCGGCTTGGGAAGCGGCCGACGTTCTTGACGAAGCGTATGCGGATGGACGGGTGGCAGCCACGGCGATTGATCGTTTGCGCTGGCTGAAAGAAAATGAGGACAAGCCGTTCTTCCTGGCGGTCGGTTTTGTTCGACCCCACTTACCTTTCTCCGCACCCAAGAAGTATTGGGATATGTATGACAGGCAGAAGTTACCCATGCCGGAATTTGTAAATGCTCCTAAAGGAGCTCCCGAGTATGCGGTCAAGAGGCGCGGGGAGATTATGGCATTTAAACCGATTCCTACAACGGAACCCTTTCCGGATGACCTTACTCTCCAGCTGATCCACGGCTACTATGCCAGCACGACCTACATGGATGCCCAGGTAGGCAAGCTGTTGGATGGATTGGAAGAACATGGCTTTGCCGTTAATACCATCGTGGTTCTCTGGGGGGATCATGGCTGGCATCTGGGTGACCATGGATCTTGGACAAAACATAGCAATTACGAGCAATCAAATCGTATCCCAATTATTATCAAAGCACCGGGTGTAACCAGACCCGGATCGGTAACCCAGCAATTGACCGAGACAGTTGATATTTACCCGACCTTGGCATCTCTAGCAGGGCTTCCAGCACCCAGGACCTCCCAGCCCATCGATGGAATGGATCTGACACCCGTATTGAAAAACGGCAAAAAACGCATTCGCGAGTATGCCTATCATTCATACCCAAAGGCTGGAAAAATGGGACGGGCCATCCGGAACGACCGTTATCGCCTGGTCGAGTGGGCGGTTGACAGTGACGTGGAGTATGAGCTTTACGACTATGAGAAGGATCCGCTGGAAACGGTGAACATCGCCTCATCACAGCCGAAGGCACTAGAACGAATGAAGGCCTTACTTGCTCAAGAACCTGCAGCCACTCCGCAGGTTCGCAAGGGTCGCAGATAGTCCTGGAATTACTTTTGGCTTTGAAATAAATGGTAAGCTCAGTTTCGCTTAGCAATACTCTAATACCCTGAGGAACTTATGAAGAAGACCCATCTTATTACCTTGTCGATTGCAACAATCGTACAACCCCCACCTTGGCGGCCCCGCGGCTATACCGAGTTGTAAACGACATCACCCAAAGCGATTTCCTATCAGTATCAGCGGCGCATAAATCAGTTTTTATTTCTTAAACGGTTTCATCCTAGGATGCTTTACCCGCGTTTTCCTTAAGGGTAAATTCCGGCAGTTTTATGATTTCACCACCACGTAAAGCAGACTCGTGAGCTAATATTCCCACGCAAGTGATATTTGCTGCCTCTATCGCATTGGGATACGGCTGCTTATCCTCAACGAGTGCCATAATGAACTGATGCGCCAGATGTGGATGAGATCCGCCGTGTCCAGCGCCTTGGGCAAACGATAAATGCGTGTTATCATCATCATACACGCCTTTCGTTGTGTACTGCTGAATTTCCTTTGGCAGCAAATGCGCATAATCGGGCACTTTGACACGTTGGGCAATTTCTGGTTCTGGTTTGCCACGCGTATGAAGCACGTGATCCTCACCCTCGACCAAAGGCCACTCGAGAGCTTTCTTCGAACCGTAGACATCCAGACTCTCACGGTATTGGCGTGCTACGCCGTAAAGCGAACGATAAACGCGCGCACTCAGGTCGGAATTACGGAACTTGATATGGGTCGACTCAATAGAGAACGGTGAATTATATTTTGCAATGTATGCCTCTTCGATGGTGCCTGAACCGAAACAAGAAACATATTCCGCCTCATCGCCGGTGATCCCCAACATAGGGCTGACACAGTGCGTGGCATTATGCATCGGCGGAAAACCTTCCCAGTAATCAGGCCAGCCTTCCATATCCTGAACATGACTGCCTTGTATGAATTGAATCTTACCGAGCTCACCCGTGTCGTATAATTCCTTCGCATATAAAAATTCTCGCGAATAAAGAACTGTTTCCATCATGCAGTATTTCAAACCGGTTTCTTCAACGAGCTTAACGATCGCCTCACACTCTTCTACCGTGGTCGCCATCGGGATAGTGGACGCCGCGTGTTTGCCGGCCTCGAGCGTAGCGCACACTTGCGGTGCGTGGCTCGCTACCGGTGTGTTAATGTGAACCGCATCAATTTCAGGATCTTCAAGCAACTCGTCATAACTCGTGAAACGCTTCTCGACGTTGAAGTAATCCCCTACTTCATTGAGCTTGTCTTCATTACGCTGACAGATCGCATACATATTCGCATTCGGGTGCTTCTGATAAAGAGGTATAAACTCTGCACCGAAGCTCAGCCCTACTATCGCAATATTAATTTTCTTATCACTCATCTTATTGCCTTCCATTTATATTATTAATTAAAGTATTGATGCCTGCATTATACAGGGATCCTATCTTGATAGCTTGTAGTATATCATCTATTTTGTGTACAATTCGACCATTATGGCTAAACAGGCAGAATCCTTCTGGCGGAAAGATGTAAATCATGCCGCATCATTTACCCAGCTGTTTGATCAATTAAAGGATGTCTTTTTTTGCCAAAGACCTCAATGAAAAATTGGTATATGTAAACCAAAGCCTTGTTGATCACTTTGGACTCGGTGATCGTGAGAACATAATAAATAAATCTGATTACGACCTTCATCCTCATTACATGGCTGAAAAGTTTGAGCGGGATGACCGTTCCATATTAAAAAGTAAAAAGCCGCTGAACAATCTGATCGAACCGTTTCCTGATAAATTCGGCGTTCCTCAATGGTATATCACGAATAAAGCCCCCATAAAAGCGGAATAGTCTGGTGGACCGGCAGGTTTAGTCTCGTTAGATACGGATCTGGAAATAAGACCCTGCGCACACAAAAGGTTTCCCATTTACTGGTGAGAAAAAGTTCCGGTTTTCCCATTTCTTAACGAACCGGCGAGATGGCCTTGATGTGAACCTGGCGCCCTGCACACTGAGACCCATGCTACAACACCCTTCCGTTCAAGCTCTCCTGGAAAAACTGGAAAAACAACACAACCTCAGCAGCATTCTCAACCTGCTTGGCTGGGACGAACAGGTAAATTTGCCCCCCGGTGGTGCGGAACAAAGGGCTCAGCAAATGGCCACTTTGAGTGAGGTTCACCATCAATTGGCCTCCGATCCAACGGTAGAACCCCTGCTCCAGAAACTGGAAAGCGATTGGGATACCTTGACTCAACAGGAGCAAACAGTCGCGAAGCAGACCCGGAGGGATTACGACCGTGCTACACGCTTACCGGCTGATTATGTCGCGGAAAAAGCCAAGCTCGACTCACAAGCCTACCATGCCTGGGTACAGGCTCGGGAAAACGACGACTTTGCCGCCTTTGCGCCTTATCTGAAACGGCAGGTGGATATGAGCATCCAAGGGGCCGAGTTTCTCGGTCATGGCGAAAATCCCTACGACTACCTCATCGATCTTTTTGACCCGGGTATGAAGGCTGAAACAATAGAAGGTTTCTTCAGCACCCTCAAAGCTGAGCTGGTTCCCCTTTCCCAAGCTATTCTCGGTTCACCCATCAAGGCAAAAACCGAACGGCTGCGGGGGTTTCCCGTCGAAAAGCAGGAAGCCTTTCTGAAAGAGGTAACCAAAACCTTAGGCTTTGATTATCATCGCGGCCGAATTGATGTAGCGGTTCACCCCTTCTGCTCCGGTAACGCCAACGATACACGTTTGACGACGCGCTTTAATGAGGATGTGCCTCTCGATTCCCTCTTCAGTTCCATTCACGAAACAGGACACGGTCTGTACGAACAGGGTTTGCCAACAAACCAGCTGCACAACGCGCTCGGTCAAGCGGTCGGTATGGGCATTCACGAATCGCAAAGCCGCCTGTGGGAGAACCAGGTATCCCGTAGCCGGGAGTTCTGGCAATTCTTTGAACCAAAATACCGGGAAACATTTCCCGATCAACTCGCTGGACTTTCATCGGACGACCTCTACTTGGCGATAAACGCCGTAACGCTCTGCCCCATCCGAGTCGATTCAGACGAGGTCACCTACAACCTGCACATCCTCCTCCGCTTCGAACTGGAAAAGAAACTCATTGGCGGCGAGCTGGACGTCGATGATCTGCCCGCAGAATGGAATCGACTGAGCCAGGAAATCATAGGCCTCACTCCTGCTTCTGATAAGGAAGGTGTCTTGCAGGACGTCCACTGGTCGGGCGGCATGTTCGGCTACTTCCCCAGCTACTGCCTCGGTAACATGATTGCCGCCCAGCTCTGGTATAAAGTCCTCGAAGAAATCCCCGACCTGCCCAACGATTTTGCCGAAGGAAAATTCGATCGCCTACTCACTTGGCTGCGCGACTGTATCCACCAGCATGGAAAATTGTACGACACCCAGGACCTTGTCACCCGCGTCACCGGCGAACCTATCAATCCCCAACACCTCATCCGGTATTTGAAAGATCGATACATGCCCTTGTATCAATAAAAAAAACCTGCCATGACAACCCTCTCAGACGAAGATTTCGAAGCCTCAATTGAACGGTATCATAGCGAAACTTACAGCTTTCGACAGATGCTGGATAACCGGACTGAGGAGGAGATGGTC
>JAPUIL010000573.1 GCA_027297085.1 Verrucomicrobiota bacterium
ATATTTTCGATATTGAGGTACACACCAAGTTTCTCCGCCTGCGGAACAAGTTTACCGATCGCCTCCCTGGCCCGTTTATCGCAAATATCATTGCGCACTGGTTCGTGATCATCCCTCCAGGGAATATGCACCGCTCCTGGAACGACCAGGAGGTTCTCTACTCCGAGATCGTGTGCGGCCTGTGCCATTAATCCGGCTAGCTCCATTCCCCTTTCCCGCTTGGTCACATCGTTACTGGTCAGCGGATAAGGCCAGAAGAGAAAAGAGCACAGTCCGCTGATCTCTATTCCGATATCATCCGCCATTTTGCGTATCTCGAAGTATTCGCGGCTCCCTGACTTCGGCGATAGATCGTTCTCCAGGTCATAATTCAACTCGATTCCCTCGAAACCAGCATCTTTGGCCAGCTGAAGACATTCTCTCAAAGTCATGCGATCTGGATAGGGAAACGCCCAAAGATTGATCGATTTCTTCATGGAGTATCGCCGGAGGGCGGACCGTCGTTCATCCGGTTCAGAACCGGGTTCTGTACGCTGCGCTACCGCAATGTCTGCGCCAATCACAGCTGCGCTGGCCGCTGCGAGTGTTGTCTTAATGACCTGTCTTCTTGAAAGAGAAGACAGAGGGCCAAATGGACCGATACGTTCAGGGATGTCCGAGGGCTGTGCAGCAGAGTATATATGCTTCATGGGTACTATCAGGGTTCAATTTTCAACGTTTTCTCTCTTCACTATTCCTTGACCCTTTTGCCTTCCCTAATGTGCAGCTTTCTTCACCGGAGTCAGCAGAAAAGCAAGATAAGGGCGTCTCGTAGTAAACATGTGCTTGCCCCGACTATGTGCTTCCTATCTGTAACTTCTCCCCATCAACCAATAACAATCACCGAAGGCGACTACTTCTATTCTCTTTGAGCCGCCAGCGGCGGCTACCCCTCACTCCTAGTCTCTAACCTCATTACTTAACCAATAACGAGTGCACCGCACTCCATCCTTTCCCTTACTCGTCCCTTAATTACAATAATTAGAACTGACCCGAATGGCACTAAGTTAGGGCGGCTTTGGGCGAATCTGCGGTCCGTTCCTTTCGAGGGGGTCAAACCTTCAATCCCGCATCCATTCGACAAGCTCATGGCAGGTGGCATGCATGATTGCAAGGAATGACCCCGACGCCGGCCTTGCTTCGATGATTTATCAATAAACTGCTTAACTTAGATGCCATTCAGAACTGACCCAGTTGGCTCTTCTCCTTACTCTATAATTTCTTAATTAGCTCATGAACGTTTTCGTAGGCAATCCTTTGTGCGACATCGGTGGGTAACGACCCTAGCATCTTCCTCATAGAGGCAATGCGCTTAACATATTTTTCGATGGTCCACCCTTGCCTGCCAAATTTGGCATCCGTGCCTACTAGAAACCGAGTGGGGAACTCCTCAAATAATTTCGCCCAATCTTCATATATATTATCATCGGTATTGACTATTGGTTCGAGGTAACGCCATTCATGATGTTTGGTTACCAGTTTAAGATCTACCATGAGCGATGGGTAATGAAGTAACAGCTGTCTCACGTTGTCAGAGTTAGTCATGGCACTATGGGCGAGAATCAATTTAAGTTCAGAATTCTGCTCATACAAAAGCGCGATACCACCGAAAACCTGCGCTTCAAACGACTTGCCATTTGGATCCATGGGTTCTGCATGCAATAAAAACCAGCGCTGATTCTTCGCAACTTCCGAAACTATCTTCAGGAAGGGCGGAAAGTTAAATGGAATCTCTAACAATCGGCCGCTCTGGCGTGGATTTTTTTCAAAATGATAGGTGGCTATCTCGCCGATGCCGATACACTTACCGCTCATTAGGTCCTTTCTCAACAAATCCAGGCGACTCGCTAAGTCATCTTCGTTATACTCCTCGTGATATGCCCGGTGCAGCCAAAGGTTGAGATAATTGCTCCCGCAAAAACGCTGAACTTTACCGCCACTTACCCTTACCAACTCCTGTTTTAATTTGGCACCCTCATCATGGTTGCGGCTATGTCCTTCATTGGGGGTGGGCATTACCAGCGCATGGGTTACATTTTGACTTTTTAGCATTTTCCAGATCATCTCTGGCGTCGCATTGTCCGGATTTTGGCGGCCTGGTGGGTTGTAGTGAATGTGAGCATCGAATATAGGGCCTTGATACTTTGATTTGGATATTCGTACCGCCCGATTCGAGTCCGATTGCTTCTGACTCAATTCAAACCCGAGCGATGGTGACGGAGTTGCAGAGATAACCGGATGCGATATGAAAATCAGTAAGCATCCTACAATATATGTTATAAGACTAGGATACATAATTTTCCAGGAAACCTGGCCCTTCATCAATGAAACGGCAGCCATGTTAAGGATGTTTCTTCAAGTTTCGCTTTTTAGGATGTATCCAAGGGCATTGGATTGCAAAGTATTTTTGCATTCACTTTCAACGTTAAGCCCAAGAGCCGATACATCAGTTTCCTCAAGCGACTTGTCACCTACCCTTCTGCTTAATATTATCCACTCTTGGTGAGGCATAATTGCAATACTATCTGTCCAGCCCCATATGACCTCCCTATCCAATAATTCGTTGTTGAGCGTCTCAACCACTTGTTCGAACTTTTCGGGATTATCAACGTAATACCACAAAGCTGCTTTTGCTATGAATGGATCTCCCGTAGTGGGAACAATGGATGGAGACCAATCTCCAAATTTCGGATCATTCTCCACTAACCAATCAAAACGCCTCCCACTTTCTATCCTATCTCCAAAAGTATCTCAGTGAGGAAGTGTTGGATCCTTTAAAAATGCTTCACGTTCAGTAGATATTCTTGAAAATATCGTCACGCATCCGACCACAAGGATGACAGTCAAGAAAACCAGAACGATCGGTGTTTGTCTGGAAGGCTTAACCTTCGGTTGGGATGAACGTAGGCTGAATAATGAGGTTCAGAATCGGAGATGCCTTTACTTTAAGCCTTGCGACCCATCATTAAATTTGATATTCATTTGCGGATCTTATTGTTCGCTGGTATTTTTTATAGGAGGAACTCAAATGAAAACGTTAAAGAATCTTCTTGTTTTGGGCTTTTTATTCAGTTTTCTCCCAGGCACAGGCTTATTAAACGCCACCGTAGCCCATGAAACGTTCACCCGGCCTGTTCCGGAAGAGACCATTCATGTGCTGTATCCCTTGTCACTCATCAGAGAGGTGTCGGGTTACGCGGAAGTATTGTTCGAGGTGGATAAGCAAGGAAATCCCCACGATTTCGTCGTCCTGAAAGCTTCACACACGATGTTTGGCCAAACGGTCATTGACAGGGTTCGAAAGATTCACTTCCAACCAGCCAGGCAGAACGGGAAACCGGTGGTCAGCCAAATAGTACACAAGAATCATTTCGTCATAGAAGCAGCGGGTGACTTGGTACAAATGGGAGATCAGCCGAAACCATACCGCGTAGACGAGAATTCTGTTCCATTGCTGGTGCATGACCCTAGGAAATTGGATGATCCCATTCAGGTGTTGACTCAGGTTCCACCAAAATACCCGGAAGATTGGCCCACAGAAACCCAGGCAGGTGGCGTGTTAATTGAATTTTATATCGACTCATCTGGATCAGTGAAGGCACCCAAAGTGGTGTCATCCACCGACGAAGCCTTGAACCCAGCGACCTTGGAATCCATTCGCCAGTGGATATTCAAGCCACCCATCCGCAATGGTAGACCGGTCACCGCCTTTGCCCGGCAGCAATTTGAGTATTAAAGGAAAAGGCTTATTTGTTCGGTGGGAAATGCTCTTCCATCAACGAGAAAAAACCCGTCAAAAATTCAAAAACTCCAGTCCACAATGCCGAGTAATTTCCGTTCATTTTCCAACACGATGTGCAGGCGAAGGAAGGCCAGTCCAAGGCTCGAGGATCCAAGCTTGGATTCGTAGTAAGCATCGCTAGTCTGGCGGGAAAACATAGTGTCCCTCCACAATGCGTCTATTGCCAGGTCAGCCAGCTCTTTGGCACGGTTAAGGTATTTCGCTTCGGGATTTCGGGCATACAAGTCGAGGCAGAACATCATAGAGTTGTTTATTTGCAGCGCATTAAACCGTTCAGGAATTTCTTCCTGTAAGGTATAATCGAAAACCGCCTCGGCTCGAACACCATAATCGGTCAAAGG